>JBAVAA010000216.1:0-5858 GCA_049585515.1 Terriglobales bacterium
GATCGAATTGTTAAGTAGCTCGGTCATTTCTAATTTCCCTCTCATCATTACTATTATTGCCACTACTACTTTTGCAGGTTCTTATGGCAACCGGCGCAGAATAACGCGTTATTGGCCTGATCTTTAACCAGCAAGTCGGCCTGCAACGAGGCATGCGGCTGATGACAGGTCAGACAGTTCAGCGGAGTCTTGACCTTGGTCACGTTGGTCGGATCCATGACATCGGAAACCGGATGTCCGTCCACCGGATGGCCCAGGTTGTACTTCAAAGGCAATATCGGGACCTTCGCGAAGTAGTTGTCCGGAAGCTTCACCTTGCCGTCGAAGATCGCCACCTCGTGCTCTGCTTCCAGTTTCTGCGGCTTGGAATCCGGACCGTGACATTCCAGGCAGAGCTTGTTCGGTTGCGCCACGCGCAACAGATGATCATTGTCGCCGCCATGCGGCGTATGGCAGATGGCGCAGCCCTGCTCAAACACAGGCTGGTGATGGACCGGCTTTTTCTCGAGGTCGGCGATGTCTGTGTGGCAACCCAGGCAGATTTCCACCGGATTTGTCTTTGGCAGACCAGGATATGCGCTGGCGTGCGGGTTGTGGCAGTCGGTGCAATCGCCCGCCGCTCCGGGATGTTGCACTTTTGCTTTCTCGATCTGCTCGGCCTTGTCGGAGTGGCAGGTGATGCACAGATCCTTGACGTTAGCTTGGGTCAGAACCACCTTGCCGTCTTTCGCCGGAGCATGGCAGGTGTCGCAGCTCTTGTCGGCAAACGGAGGATGCAGAAACTTGGCCATCAGCTTGGGCTGTGCGGACTGGTGCGGGTCGTGGCACTGCAGGCAATTGGCGCTGCCAAAGGGCTGGTTCTGGTGCGCTTTTTGCAGAGTCGCGTCTTTCGGATCGTGGCAATCGACGCACAGCGCCGGCGCTGCCTTCGTCAGATGGAAGCGGTTTTCAGTGGTCGGCTCAGCGCCAGTCTTATGCGTGATATGGCAGGTGTCGCAGCCCATGTCGAGCGCAGGGTGACGGCTCCCCTTGGCCGGAACATCGGTACCGGTGGTGTGGCAGCTCAGGCACAGGTTCTCTTTTTTGTCGCCCGACAGCGGCTTCAGCAACTGATTCTTGTTGTCGGAGGTGTGCGGATCGTGGCACTTGAGGCAATCGCGAACCGCCGGAGGATGCACCGTGCCTTTGATGTCGGCCGCCTTCTTGTCGGCATGACAGCTCAGGCAGAGGGCCAGCGGAGTCGTAGTGATCAGCTTGACGCGCGTGACATCTTTGTTGACCCGAATCTCATGACAACTGGTGCAGCCCATCCCGATGGCGGAGTGGACGAACTTGCCCTTCGACTTCTCCTCGTGGCACTCGATGCACTTGGAGCTGTCGGTCTTCGGATCGAGCGGGACGGGGTGAACCGCGGCACTGGCGCGTGATGTCAGGAGCGCGACCACGGTCAAGAAAATCAGAACATTAATAAGAAAACTACAATCCCTATGCTCTGCGGCCTTCTTGTCGAAACCCGTGAGATGTGACAACGGTTTCAAACGACCCTCCGGAGGGTGCATGTGCACGAAAGTGACCGTATCACAAAAAAAGAGTTCAGAGCTGCAATGCAACTGCAAGTTACTGAACAATGGAAGGTTGAGGAATATACGGGATCGTAGTTTTGAAAAGTCCGGCTGTAATTACGACCCTCGAATGGGCTTTCTGCCACAGCGTCGTCGGTGAAATGCCCCAAGAACAAGATTGAAAAGTTTCGAGGTTTCAAAGTTGCGTTCTGCGAAGCGTTTCTTCCGATGACCTCGACACAATTCGGGGTCCAGGCCTGTGTGAAATCCCCGGCAAACTGGGTTGGAATGCGCGATTTCGCTCAAACCAGCGTTTCCGCGGTGGTTGCGATTCCGCCCGCTAAGTTACGTCGAATCTGTTGGTTATCCAACCAAGCCTGATGTGGCTTGGAACTTGCATTTCTCGTTGAAGAGTGGGGAGGGGACATGGAGCTACATTCCCAGGCATTTGGCCATAAAACGTGGCGCACTATTGCTTCCATCCAGACCGGCGTGGTTCTTTTGATTCTGGTCGTGATCCTGGCGGCGGTCGGCACGGTTGTGTTGCAGCGTCCCGCCACCGAGCTCGACGAGATGCAGAATGCCTACTCTCCGCAGGCGCTTCGCGTACTGGATACGCTGGGATTGACCGACGTGTTTCATTCCTGGTGGTTTCTCGGGCTGCTGGCGCTGGTCAGTCTCTGCATTGTCGCGGCTTCGGTGGATCGTTTTCCCAATGCTTGGCGCTACTTCTCGCGTCCTTACAAGTATCCCGACGAGAGTTTCCGCCGCGCTTTGCATCCGCAGAAATCGCTGGCCATCGCGGACGAAGAATCGGGACTAGTGGCGGCTGAGCGCGCGCTGCATTCGCTGGGTTTCAAACCCGAGCGCGTGGTGCGCGAGGACCACTTCGGAATTTTCGCGGAACGGCACCGCATGTCGGAGATGGCCGTGTACATAGTCCATGCCAGCCTGCTGCTCATTTTCTTTGGCACCATCGTGGACGGAATCTGGGGCTGGCGCGGCACGCTCAATCTGAATGAGGGGCAAACCTCAAACCTGGTCGAGCTGCGCGATGGTTCGACGCGCATGCTCCCGTTTGCCATCCGCTGCGATAC
This sequence comes from Terriglobales bacterium, assembly GCA_049585515.1. Taxonomy (GTDB): domain Bacteria; phylum Acidobacteriota; class Terriglobia; order Terriglobales; family Acidobacteriaceae; genus Acidiflorens. The sequence continues at coordinate 2,660 of JBAVAA010000216.1, forward strand.
CGCCGGTCAGGAGAATTACAAGGACGGAACGCCGAAGAAGTGGTGGTCCAAGCTGGCCGTGGTTAAAAACGGACGAGACGTACAGAAAAAAGAAATCGTCGTGAATGATCCGCTGCTATACAGCGGCATTCGCTTCTACCAATCGAGTTATGGTCCCAATGGCAAGGTGGACAAGTTGATGCTGGTGGCCGCCCCGAGCGACGGTCCCCGGCAACAGCAGGAAATCGGCTTGGCGGTGAACGATACCGCTGCCCTTGACGCCGATACCACGGTGCGTTTCGCCGAATTCATTCCCGACTTCGCCGTTCGTGACGGACAGATCTACCGGAAATCGAACGATGTGGAGAATCCCGCTGTCCGCCTGGTCGTGACTTCAAAAACCGCCGGCAAAGATTTCGACTTCTGGCTCCCACCGATGGAGGGTGTGGCTGACAATTCGAAATCACCCTGGCAGTTCCAGGCAACCGATCTAAAAATGGGCCACTTCACCGGACTCCAGGTCTCGCACGAGCCGGGTCAGTGGGGGGTGTGGGCAGGTGTGGTGTTGATGGGGGTTGGACTGTCATTTGTGTTCTACGTAGTGCATATGCGGTTCTGGGTGGCGCCGGTGCGTGACGCAAAGACCGGCAAGTACTCACTATGGATTGGGGGAAGCGCGAACCGCAATCGGGACGCGTTCGAGCAGCGCTTCAACGATCTTGTCAGATTGATGGATGAAGAACTGAAGACAATGTCCAGGGCCGCTGCGAGCGAACAAGTCGGCACCAGCATTGCAAACTGAGACCCGAACTAAACCCAGGAACTGAAACAGCCGATTGGAGGATGGAAATGGCACGAGCAAAAGCCGAACAACAGCAACCAGAAACCGGCATGACCCTGATCGTAATGGTGGGATTGGCAGTTGCGTTTCTGCTGTTCATGGCGTTTTTGAACGTGGTTAAAAGTGGCAATCTGCTGAATGAGACGAACCTGCTGTTCGCCGCTCTGATTTTCTACGCCGGCGCTGGCGCGTTGTACCTGGCATTCGGAGTCACCGGAACCGAGTCGTACGTCAAGTTCGCATCGCTTGCCACATGGGCGGGACTGATCGCCAATACCGCTGCTATCGCCCATCGCTGGTACGAAGCGGGACATCCGCCGTTTGCCAGCGTTTACGAAATGCTGCTCAGCTTTGTATGGACGCTAGCCGTGCTTACGCTGGTGGCCGAAAAGAAGTATGGCGTCAAGGTCATTGGCACTGTCACCATGCCGGTAGCGATCGTGGGAGTGGTGCTGATGCAACTGCTGCGCACCGATGTCCACCCGCTGGTTCCTGCGTTGCAATCTACTTGGCTGCACGTGCACGTTACGCTGGCCATGCTTGCCTACGCGGCATGCGCTCTCAGCTTCGCGCTCGCCATGATGTTCCTGATCCAGGACAACATGAAGACGGAAACGTTCCTGGCCGTGACCAGCGCCAGCACGCTGGCCATTTACGCAAGCGTCGTTGCCACCCGCTTTGAAAAGTGGGGCGGGCTGAGTCTGTCAGCTTGGGACCCGGAGCGCAAGACCGAGATTTTTCTCTCGAAAGGCTTGCGGCTGTTCGTTACTGTTCCCGATCTTGGATGGCTGATGATGCTGACACTGTTGGTCGTCGCCGCACCGTTGGCCTTCTACGGATTCGCGCGCTGGAAGAAAAATGATAGCTTCCTGACACTCGCCAACCGAGCCGTATTTCTCAGTATCCTGCTTCAGATAATGACGCTGGTGATGTTTCTCGTGCGCGCGAACGATGGGCGGTATCCGTCGCTTGACGCCGACGGATTACTCCTGACAAGTCTCGCCGCTAGTCCCTTCATACTGTCGGGTTTGGTAGGCGGCGTATTCATCTCGCTGCTTTATCTTCTGTTACTGTGGCGGCGTACGGATCTGGCGCGCCTGCTCCCCAGCGCTGACGACCTCGACCGCATCACCTACAAAACCATTTGCCTTGCCTTCCCCCTGCTAACCCTGATGATCGCCGCCGGCGCCTACTGGGCCAACCAAACCTGGGGCTCATATTGGAGCTGGGATCCAAAAGAAACCTGGGCGGCGATCACCTGGTTGGTGTATGCCCTCTATCTGCACATGCGCATCACCCGCGGATGGCGAGGCCGCCGGGCAGCGTATTTCGCCATCGCCGGCTTTGCCGTGGTGATGTTCACTTTCTTCGGTGTGACCTACCTGCTGCCCGGGTTGCACGCGTATGCTTAGCCCTCAATCCACGACGGCCCCAACTGGGTCTTCGGAGATAGCCCACACGACGACCGCGCTCGCGGATGCTCAGAACGGGCAGCGCGCCGGCGAATTCGCAAAGTCTGCAGTTTTGCCGCAGGCGGAGGACTTCCGATTGAGCTCTGTACGCTTCAACTGGCAGCTCAAGGCGATCTTGCCGGTAGTGTTCGTACTGCTGCTGGGGTTGCTGCTGTTCATACTAGCGACCGTATCGTTTCGCGACCCGGAACGTCACGCGGTGCTGATCGTCGCGGGAGCGGGAGCGGTTGCCATCTGTGGAGTGTCGCTCGGCGCGCTGGCGTATTTCATTCAACGCCCCATGGTCGAATTGCAGGAGAAGATCGCGCTGGTGAGTGAGGGCAATCTGAACGTGGCGGTCAGCTTCTCCCGGCGCAACGACGAAATCGGCGATCTCGGCCGCAACTTCAACCACATGCTGCAGCAGTTGCGGGAGAGCCGCGAAGAGATTGAGCGCCTGCACCGAACACAGATTTCCCGCGCCGAGTATCTGGCGACGCTGGGCGAACTCGCGGCAGGCTTGGCCCACGAGATTCGCAATCCGCTGGCTGGAATTGCAGGAGTCATCGAAATCATCGGTCGCGATCTGCCTTCAACCAGCCCGGCACGGGCGGTGGTAAAAGATGTTCGCCTGGAGATCGCGCAGATCAACCGCATATTGACCGATCTTCTGGAGACTGCCCGTCCCCATCCGCCGCAGATATGTCTGAGCAATCTCAACACGACCGTGGAACACGCCGTGATGCTGGCTCGGCAGCAGGTGCTCTCAAAGCCCATCAAGATCGAACTGCAGAAGGCGCCCGACCTGCCGGAAGTTGAGCACGATAGCGATCAGATTCATCAGGTGCTTCTGAACCTGCTTCTGAATGGAGTTCAGGCCATTGAAGGCGCGGGCACGGTGCGCGTGGAAATCGGGTCCCGACCAGAC
>JBAVAA010000217.1:0-3051 GCA_049585515.1 Terriglobales bacterium
GCCTACGCTCCTTTCTCCGACTTCAGAGTAGGCGCGGCGATCCTTACCTCAAAAGGACAAGTCTTCACGGGATGCAACGTCGAGAATTCTTCCTACGGTATGACGAACTGTGCCGAGCGTACCGCAATCTTTTCCGCGATCGCGAAAGATGGGCCTGATCTGGAGATTCGCGCCGTCGCCGTCGTCAACGATCAGGGCGTTCCGTGCTCGCCATGCGGCGCCTGCCGGCAAGTCATTTATGAATTCGGGCCACGCGCCGTTATCTTTTACCAGAGCGAGAAAGGCCCGAAGCAAAGCCTTATTACCGATCTTCTGCCGGAGGGTTTCCGCCTCAAGTGAGCCAGCCCAGCGTTTCGCAATCGCAATTTCGCGTCATCGATCTCATCCGCAAAAAGCGCGATGGCGGCGCATTATCCGCAGCTGAGATCGAGTTCTTGGTCAGCGGCTGCACTAAGGAGGCAGGTGGTATTCCCGATTACCAGATGGCCGCTTGGCTTATGGCGGTTGTTTTGCGCGGGATGACTCGCGAGGAAACAGCCGCCCTCACCCATGCCATGCTGCACTCCGGAGAGGTTCTCGATCTAAGCTTTCTGCCCGCGAAGAAAGTCGACAAGCACTCGACTGGCGGGGTCGGCGACAAGACCTCGCTCGTGCTCGCGCCGCTGGTTGCTGCCGGAGGCCTTTTTGTTCCGATGATTAGCGGCCGCGGATTGGGCCACACCGGCGGTACCCTCGATAAGCTCGAATCCATTCCCGGATTTCGAGTGGGTTTGTCTGTGTCCGAGTTCCATCGTGTTCTCAAAGCCTGCGGATGTTCGATGATTGGCCAGACGGAGAAAATTGCTCCAGCTGACCGCAAGCTGTACGCGTTGCGCGACGTTACTGGGACGGTCGAAAGTCCGTACTTGATCTGCGCTTCCATCATGAGCAAGAAATTGGCCGAAGGCACGGACGGGCTCGTGCTCGACGTGAAAACGGGATCGGGCGCCTTCATGAAAAAAGAAGAAGACGCCGTCTTTCTCGCCGAACTCATGGTCGAGACCGGCGAACGCATGGGGAAGCAGATGGTCGCGCTCATTACCGACATGAACCAGCCGCTGGGACGCATGGTCGGCAACGCGCTCGAAGTGCTGGAGTGCATCGAGGTATTACATGGGGGCGGCCCGGCGGACTTGCGCGACCTCTGTCTCGAGCTGGGCGCATGGATGTTCTACCTTGGTGGGGCGTCCAAGAGCGTGGCGCATGGAAAGCAACTCTGCGAGCGGATCATCGCCTCCGGCCAGGCTTTCGAGAGATTCCGGCAGATGGTGGAGTTGCAGGGAGGCGACACGAGCACCATCGACGATCCGACGCGGCTACCCGGGACCGATCATCGCGTCGATGTGCCGAGTTCACAGTCTGGATATGTGACAGCGATCGCCTGCGAACTGGTTGGCACCGCCTGCGTCATCCTCGGCGGGGGCCGCGAACGCAAGGAAGATTCTGTCGACCCCGCCGTGGGCATCGTTGTGCACAAGAAGATCGGCGACAAGATCTCCGTTGGCGAAGCGTTGTGCACTATCCACTGCCACTCCGACGCGCAAGCCGCGCGCGCAAAAAAGTTGCTGGAGGAGAGTTATCAAATCGAGGATGCTCCGCCTGTGCACAAGCCAGCGCTGGTTCATCGCGTGATTTATAAAGGCGAATACTGATTCACAAACGCTCACCGACCAAGGGGATAAAGATGGGACGTTTCACCGGCATTCTCGGTCTGCTCACCATGTTGGGCCTCGCCTACGCGTTCTCCACCAACCGCCGCGCCATCCGCCTGAAGACGGTGGGCTGGGGGCTCGGGCTGCAGGTTGCGTTTGCCGTCTTTGTTCTGAAAAGTGACGTCGGCCGTATCCTTTTTCAAAAGGCCGGAGACGCGGTGAGCCGGCTCCTGGGCTACGCCTTTGCCGGCTCGCAATTTGTCTTTGGAGATCTCGGAAAGCAGGGCTCACATCTCGGTTTTTATTTTGCATTTCAGGTTTTGCCGACGGTGATCTTCATCTGCGCGCTCTTTGCCGTGCTCTATTACCTCGGCGTCATGCAGGTGATAATCAAGGCCGCTGCATGGCTCATGATCCGGCTGATGGGAGTGAGCGGCGCCGAATCCTTGAATGTGGCGGCCAGCATCTTTATGGGCCAGACCGAGGCGCCGCAGACGATTCGGCCTTTTCTGCCCGACCTCACATATTCGGAATTAATGACGGTAATGACGAGCGGCATGGCGCACGTTTCCGGCAGCATCATGGCGGCTTACATCGCCTTTGGGATTGAGCCAAAACATCTGCTGAGCGCCGTTATCATGACCGCCCCCGGCACGCTGCTGATGGCCAAGATGCTGGTGCCCGAGACCGAAGTGCCCAAAACCGCCGGCCGCGTTGTAATGAGCGAGGACGAAGTCGAGCGAGAGAAGAACGAAAACCTGCTCGGCGCCATCGCACGCGGCACCACCGATGGCTTGTACATGGCGCTGAACATCGCCGCCATGCTGATTTCGTTCCTGGCGTTAATCGCGTTGTTGGATGGAATCATGGGCGGAATTCACAACTATATGGCGTGGTTTCCCTCCAGCCTTGAGGCCATACTGGGCGCGTTGTTTGCGCCCATCGCGTGGGTGATTGGAATCCCCTGGCATGACTGCCGTCTGATTGGCAACCTTCTCGGGGTACGCATGGTCCTGAATGAACTGGTGGCGTTCTCCATGCTGGGCCCGCAAAAGGCCGTCCTTGATCCGCGCTCGTTCACAATCGCGACCTTCGCGCTTTGCGGTTTTGCCAACTTCAGTTCTATCGGCATTCAAATGGGTGGCATTGGGGCGCTGGCTCCCAACAAGAAAGCCGACCTGGCCAAGCTTGGCATTCGCGCCATGTTGGCGGGGACCATGGCAAACCTGATGTCGGCCTCGATTGCGGGCATGCTGATGTGACGGATGCCGAAGGCTCAATCGATTGTCTGCTCTCGCGCTGAAGCTTAGGCTGGTGGGCTTCAATGCGATCGCGAGAACTCGGTCGTCCCTCCGGGACT
>JBAVAA010000218.1:0-4337 GCA_049585515.1 Terriglobales bacterium
TCTGTTGGATTCTTATCGTCGGAGGCCTGCTGATCATGATGGGGCAACACGATCGTTCCGAAGCCTTGTTTTACTACTTCCGCCTGGAGGATCAGGTCCCGGAGACTCACCTGCTGCGGCTGATCGAAAAGCACATCAGCTTTGCCTTTGTGCGGGAAAAGCTGAAGGACAGCTACAGCGAGACCGGCCGTCCCTCGATCGATCCCGAGCTTCTGCTGCGCATTCTGCTGATCGGCTACCTGTATGGCATCACCAGCGAACGCAAGCTGGTGGAGGAGTTGCGGATGCATCTGGCCTGGCGCTGGTTTACGGGGCTGGGCTTCGATCAGGAGATTCCGCATCACTCCACGTTCTCGAAGAACCGGCACGGGCGGTTCCATGAGTCGAAGCTGTTTGAGCAGTTGTTTGAACAGATCGTGCGGCAGTGTATGGAGGTGGGACTGGTGCAGGGCCAGCATCTGTCGGTGGATGGCAGTTTCGTGGAAGCCAATGCAGCGAAGGAGAGCCGCATTCCACGAGAACAGCTAGCGGAAGCAGCCCAAGTCAGCCATACGGTGCGCCAGTACTTGGTGGAACTGGAGCAGCAGAACCCGACCGAAGAGCCCGTGCATGAGCAGGACCAAGTATCGACCACCGATCCAGATTCCACCTATGCGACCAAGGGCGGCACGCCGGCCCGGCTGGGTTACTACGACAACTATCTGGTGGACAATCAAAGCTGCGTGATTGTGGGAGTGCAGGCCACGGCGGCGCGCATGAGCCAGGAGACCGTTGCCGCGCAAGACATGCTCACCCGTTTCACGCAATGGCAAGGACGAGAGCCGGAATCGGTGGCGGCCGATACGACCTACGGGAACGGCGAGTTCTTGCAATGGCTAGCCGATCGGAGCATCACTCCCTACATGCGGACCCGTGACAGTATCCACCGCAAAAGGAGCCCATTCTTCGGCCCCGAGCGTTTCACGTACGAACCGGAAAACAATCGCTACATCTGTCCTGCTGGCCAGTTCCTCAACTACGGTGGCCGAGTTTATCGCAATCGAGCCTTCAACTACATCGGGACAGGAAAAAAGTGCGGCCCGTGCTCGCTCCGACCACAATGCACCAGCGCTGCCTTCCGGGGCCTTATCATTCACCAGAATGAACCAGCCCGACAACGTGCGAGGGAGTTGGTCCACACGCCAGAGTTCGCCAAAGCACAGCGGCAAAGAAAGAAGGTGGAAGCCTTGTTCGCGGAACTGAAGAATCAGATCGGATTGCGGCGCTTGCGTCTGCGGAGACTTAGATTCGTGCGCGAGCAGTTTTTCCTGGCAGCGGTAGCTCAGAACATCAAGCGACTGGTACGCTTCCTCAGTCAGACGACAACACCGGTTCTGCCGGCCACCACTTAGTCGAACCGAGACAAGAAAGCCGGTGACGGCATGCTCGCAGAAAAGAGGCGTTCTGTTGAGGGACTTTTTCAACAGCCACGCCTGTTAACAGCAGTTATGATTGTACTGGAAGCTATGGGGAAGTTCCCATTCTGCAGCGCTAGGAGCGGGCGGCGTTTCTATTCTGCTTCGCGGTCGGTCTACTCCGATATTCGCATCCCAAACACGGAAGCGCTGCTTGTTCGCTTGTCCCTAAGGTTTGACGACTCCATATTCGTTGATCAGAATCTCCACGAAACCGTTGGCCACTCCTGAGTAGGTGACGATATCGGGCCGATTGTCACCATTCAGATCGCCGACCGCAATTTGCGCGGGAGACTCGGCTACCTGCAGGATCTGTTCCGGTTGGAAAGTTCCATTTCCGTTGCCCAGCAAAATGCTGGTAGTAGCCAATCCGCAACAGCTGCCGAGGAGTAAATCGAGTTTGCCGTCGCCATTGAAATCGGCGGCTGAGAGGTGCATCGGTATATAGGAAATGGTCGGAAGGGATTTTCCGGCTCCAAATGTCCCCGTGCCGCTGCCCAGGAAGATCATCGGAGGCGCTGCGATACTGCCATTGAAGTCGGCCGTCGATACTACCAAGTCTAATTTTCCATCTTTGTTGAAGTCGCCAATCGCGACATCGTAGGGATTCGGCACGCCGGTGAGGTCATCCGACATGCTGAATCCTCCTTTAGCATCGCCTAGCAGCACATAGGTTCCACCGTTTTCGGAGTTCTGAAAGTCGCCGACATTGAGCACGACGAGATCCATCTTGCCATCGTGATTGATATCGGCGCTATAGATTCGGCCGCCGGTCGATTTTGCCGCCTCCGCCGGCAGCGTGACTGCTAGCGGAGAATTAAATGTGCCGTTGCCTTTTCCGAGAAGAACATGCACGGCGATACCAGATCCGGGTGTGTAGGAAAGAAGCGCGAGGTCGGGAATCTTATCGCCGTTAAAGTCGGCGATATTCACGTCGATAACATTTTGCACCGGCAATGTAGCACCCGCTTTAAACTTCCCAGCGCCTGTATTCAGGAACACCTTAGGCTCGGCCGTGCCGGTCACGGTCGTGACTACCGCGTCGATCTTCATGTCATTATTCAGGTCGGCGGTGCGAATGATCTGTCCGGCATTACTGCCGGTGATCCCCGGGAATTCAGTTCCGGTCTTAACCGTAAAAGTGCCCTTGCCGTCTCCGGCCAGTAATGAAAACGGTGTGAGGATGTCCTGATTCCCATCCCCGTTGATGTCGGCGATGGCGTAGGCGTAGTTAAACAGGGTGGCCCCGGTCTGGTAGGACGGAGCACCTTGAAACGTCCCGTCCCCATTACCCATCAATACGCCGAGTCCGCCTGTCCCACCCGCGACGTTTGCTGAAGGTGCGAAACCACCACCGGTTTGCAACCCGAGCACCAGGTCCAGATTTCCGTCGCCGTCCAGATCGGCAGTCGTGATCGCGCCGCATTGATACACTCCCGAATACCAGGTCGGCGGTTGGAGCGTGCCATTCCCATTGCCGAGGAATACGCCGACCTGATCGGTAAGAGTAACTACCGCCAGGTCGATTTTCTTATCGTGGTTGAAGTCAGCGGCGACTAATGAAACCACGTCGTAATTCCCGTTACTCGGCAGCGGAAGGGGCTTGCCGAACTTGAATGTTCCGTCGCCGCTGCCGAGCAATAATTGGCCGTCGGACAAAATCACATCAGGATGTCCATCGTCATTGAGGTCCGCCACCACAAGGCTGATCGTATATCCGGTCGAGTAACTCTTCTTTGCCGTGAAACCTCCGTGGCCATCCCCCAGGAAAATACCCACTTGGAAATGGTTTGTGGTCAGTGATTGCTCCAGCGCAATCAAGTCCGGCTTTCCATCGTGGTTCACGTCCGCCATCGCCAAGCCGACGATACCCTCGCCCGATAAGGGCACAATGGTCGGTGCCTTGAACGAGCCGTTGCCGTCACTGAGCAACACGGCGAATCCGCCATTAGTCTTGGGCGAAATATTACCGAAAAATCCCACGATTAGATCCGGGTTGCCGTCACCATTCAGGTCCGCCGCTACGATTGGGCCAACGTTGGGCGCGATGGTGATCGTCTGCACGGGCGCGTCTTGCTGCTTGGCCACAGGCGCGCTCGCCTGGTAAATGTCGATCGCGTTCGGGTTAGAATTGTTGATTGTCGCTACTATATATTTCTTGTTCGGAGCCTGGCCCGCATAAGCTGCAATCGAGCCGGGATTATTCGCGTCTGGATCCGTACACCCCTCGGGCCATAAGTCGCCCTTCGTCGTGAGGCCAGCGAGGTTGTGCAGAGTGTCCTGGTAATTTTGTGTTACTCCCGCCACGTTGAAAGTAGCGCCATCGTTCGCGAGAACGCCTGCAACCTTGCAATCCGCGCTTCGGTAGAGTCCTCCAAAGCCATTCGGACCGAATGCATAGCCCGTGTCCTTGGTGGGAGGAGCCACGACAGTCGTGTTCCCGTAGAAACTAAGGCCGAGCACTGGTTTTGGGTAAAAGAAAGGATGTTCGATGCACGATTTAGGCCCCAATAGCAGCAGCATTGCGAGTACTAAAAGGAGAATGGAACTTAGTTTGCGCACAACAGGAAGTGAAGTGAAAACGCGATTGAACATAATGCACCGCCCTAAGGAGACAATCTGAGTTACTTGCACTCCGAGCGACTGGAGGGAGCCGAACGGTAACATAAACCCCGCCGTTTGTCGAATCACGGGTTGTGGGGGTGACAGTCAAGCTGCTTGTGTAAATAGCCTGAGGGACAGTTGGCGATAAATCCCGTGGCTGTTGAAAAACTCCTTCTCTTAAAATCGACGAAAATAAAATCGCGTCAGGAAGCCCCAGGATCGATTTTCTCGGGTCGCCTAGACATTTTCTATCCCCCCAATTTTGGCTAATTGCGATGA
>JBAVAA010000219.1:0-4328 GCA_049585515.1 Terriglobales bacterium
CCATTACAAATTACCAGATTACAAATCCCCATGAATGGTGTCGTAATCATCGATAAACCGTCCGGCTTCAGCTCACACGACGTAGTCAATCGCGTCCGCCGGATTCTCGGCCAGCGCTCAGTCGGCCATCTCGGAACTCTTGACCCTTCCGCCACCGGCGTTCTGCCCGTCGTATTCGGAAGCCTCACGCGCGTCGCGCAGTTCTACGTCCACTCCGAAAAGACTTACGAGGGCTCGATTCGCTTCGGCTTCGCCACCGACACCTACGACGCCGATGGCGATCCCACCACGCCGCAGCAGAACGTGACCGTTAACGCCAATGAGATCCGCGGCTTGGCCGCGCACTTTCAAGGTGTTCTCGAACAAATGCCGCCGCCGTTTTCCGCCAAGAAAATAGCCGGAGTGCCAGCCTACAAATTAGCCCGCAAGAAGCAAGAGGTCGAACTCAAGCCAGTAAAAGTAGAAATCAAGGAATTCGAGATTCTGGAGGCCAGCGCCGACCAAGCCACCTTCCGCGCCCGCGTGGCTTCCGGCACCTACATACGCTCGGTAGCTCACGAGATGGGCCAGAAACTGGGCTGCGGCGCTCATCTGGCCAGCCTGCGACGCACCGCCGTCGCCGAGTTCGCAATCGAGGACGCTCACTCGCTCCTAGCGTTGCAAACCGCAAAGCAGCAGGGAAGCGCCGAATTATTGTTCATCCATCCCAGAAAGCTCGTGCCTCTGCTGCCCTGTGTTACCGCCAACGAAGAGAGCGCCGCCCTCATCCGCAGCGGGCGCGCCGTAAATTTGCCGGAAATGTCTCGCGCCCCTCAGGTAAAGGTCTTCTACGGCCAAAGCGACCTGATCGCCATCGCCACCCGAATCGCGGGAACGCTTTTCCACCCCGGAATCGTATTTTCTATCGGAAACTGAACAAAGAAGGGCCGAGTAGCGGCATTATATGCAATGTCCGATAACAGGCATTATGTGAACTAGGAGATCTCGCCTGGGGGCCTGCCAGTTCCAGCAACATATTGCAGTATGGTCAACTCTACTATCTTAATAAAGTATGTCTTTTAGAGAATAAATGAAGGTAGTTGTAATGGGCTCGAGCAACAGAGACGCGAGCAGCGCCAATTTTCCATCAATCACAGCACCACCACCGTCGCCCGCTCGGTAGCCGCCGACGGCAGCAGTCCCGCAAGACTAGCGTCCAGAGTAGCCAGTCTTCCCTTCTTGTGGATCGCGAGTCCGAGCAAGTAAGCGTCAGTAACCTGCTGGTGCCCGACTAGACGCCCCCCGATGGAAGCCAGAGCTCCCGTGATTCCGATATCTTCCGTCCAAAAGCGGTGCGTTCGATGCCGAAGGCTGCCCTGCAGCACCTCGAGCGCGTCCCGAGGAGAGACTACTCGCCGTGAAAAGGCTGGATTCGAAACGATGCGCACAAAGCCCGCCTCGGTCATGGCGCAGGTCGCCCATCCTTCGTCGGCATTCTTGGCGAACCACCGCTGGGCGCGCGGGTGGGCCTCATGTGCGGGCCAGAGAAGCGCAATCAGTACGTTGACGTCCAACAAGAAGCCGCTCACCGCTCTTCCGCCTCTAACCGCCTCACAAGCTCGGATGAAACCGGATCGCTTTCTTCCGGAAGATCGAAGACCACAAGGCCGTTGACGACCCGCGTCTTGACCGGTGCACTCAGGCCCCGGCGCACCAGTTCCGAGAGAGCCCGGCCCATCGCCAGCGACCGGTTTTCGGCGTAAGTCTTCACCAACTGGAAAACATCATCATCGATGCTCAGTGTCGTTCGCATGGCACAATGATGACATACTTTACAAGTGATGTCAATAATCTGCAACTGACATCACACTAGTACTTTGATGATTCGTCAGAGAAAGCAAGCATCACATTTTCCTTAACAACTTCCGGAGGTCGTCGCGAAACTTCTGCAAGATTGCCAGCCTCTCCGGAGTCGCTTCCACCGCCTCCGACTTCGCCTGAAAAACCTGCCGACCTTCTTTTTCGGTGAGCACGCCCATCACTTCTCCCATGCGCCAACCAGGGGTGCCCAGAATTTGTAGCCCGTCCACACCCGGAACGAGCATTGCAATGCAGCCGTCGCGGAGCACACCAACACACTTAGGATAACGATCGAAAGTCTGCAATTCGAATCCGGCAAGGTAAAGACGCTGAAGCTGCTCGGCGGAATCAGGCATGAACGAGAGCAGAACCTAGGCAAAGCTGCGGGCAAATCTGACAGCTGACAGTCGGAGAGCGAACCTCACATCTTGTACTTCCCCAGGTCATCATCGCCCAGGTCTTCCAGCCACTTCCGCAACTCCTCGCTGTTCACCGCGGGCACGGGACTATTAGCGGCCTGCTTGGAGTTCTTCAGAACCTCATCCTCAACGAAGATCGGGCAATCCACGCGCAACGCCAGCGCCAGCGCATCTGAGGGACGGGAGTCGATGCTCACCACGTGCCCCTCCCGTTCCAGCCAGATCACCGCGTAGAAAGTATCGTCTTTCAGTTCCGTCACCACGACTTTGTGTACTAAAGCGTCCAGCCCGGTAAGAACGTTCTTGATCAAATCGTGGGTCATCGGCCGAGGCGTGTTGACTTTTTCGATTTCAAGCGCGATGGCATTGGCTTCATAAACGCCCACCCATATGGGAAGCACCGTGTCGCTGCCCACGTCCTTAAGCAGCACAATCGGCATGTTCGATACCGGATCCATCATCAGCCCGCGAATTTTCATCTCCACTTCCATAAGCCCCTCGACCAACAGTCGCCAATTGCGCAAACTGCTGAAGAACTCGCCTTGTATCAGGGTATCGCTTTAGCGATACCTCAAGTCGCCAAATCAAAATCCCCTTCAGGGGCTGGCCATCTCTCCCATCAAACTGTTCGGGAAACTCCCCGTAACCCGCACCCGAACATAACTCCCCGTGGTCAGCTCAAGCCCCGCAGGCACGGTGAAATTCATCACCTTAATCTGCGAAGTCCGCCCCACCCACTGTCCCCGCGACGGATTTTTCCCTTCCACCATAACCTCAAGCACCTGGCCAACGTGCCGCTGATTGCGCCGTGCCCCAATCTGCTTTTGCCGGTCGTTCAAAACCGCCAGCCGCCGCGCTTTCTCCGCGTCGGGAATTGCATCATCCAGAAGCAACGCCGGAGTGTTAGGACGGGGAGAATACTTAAAAGTAAACACGGAGTCATACCCAACCAAGTCCATCAGCGAAAGCGTCTCTTCAAACTCTGCCTCGGTCTCTCCCGGAAATCCAACAATCAGATCGCTGGTCAGTGAAATATCCCGCCGAGCCGATTGGATCCACGAAATGCGCTCCAGATACTCATCCCGAGTGTAAAGTCGTTGCATGGCATCCAGCACCCGCGTAGATCCGCTCTGGACGGGCAAATGCACATGATCGCAAAGCGCCGGCACGGCCTCGATCGCGTCGATAATATCGCGCCCAAAATCCCGAGGATGCGAAGTAGTAAACCGCACCCGCCGGATCCCCGAAACTGAAGCCACAGCAGCCAGCAACTCCGCAAAGCTCTTGATTCCCGAAGGATCCTTGTACGAATTAACATTCTGCCCCAACAGCTGAATCTCCGTATAACCCAGGTCAGCCAGTTGCCGAGCCTCCTCAAGCACCGAGGCAGAAGTCCGGCTGCGCTCCTTGCCGCGGGTAAAAGGCACCACGCAGTAAGCGCAGAACTTGTCGCAACCCTCAATAATCGTGATGTACCCGCGGTGTGGATTCGTGCGAGAAGTAAACTCAGTTTCAAAACACTCGTCGGTCATCCGGTCATCAAGCCCGGTAACCCGCGACGACCCAGTCTCCAACTGCACCAGCATCTGCGGAAGATTCCGGTAAGAAGCCGACCCGCAAACCAGCGACACATAAGGAGCGCGCTCAAAAATCTTCTCCCCCTCCTGTTGCGCTACGCACCCCAGGACGCCAAACTGCTTCCCCTGCGCCCGATACTTCTTATAATCCGCCAGCCGGTTAAAAACTTTCTGCTCCGCTTTGTCGCGAATCGAGCAGGTGTTATACAGCACTAGCCCCGCCTCTTCGACGGTAGGAACCTGCCTGTAGCCCTGCTGCAAAAGCGTCCCGACCACCTTCTCGGAGTCGTGCGCATTCATCTGGCAGCCAAAAGTCTCCAGGTAAAACGTCTTGTCCCCCGTCCCCGACATTGGTTCAGTATAAACCAGGCCTTTAGAGGACGATCAGCCTTCTTAATCTTCTCCCCGCTGTGTTCATCTTTCTAGCAGTTGTGATCGTGAGACCTTCTCACAGTTGTCATCCTGAGCGCAGCAGAGACTTCACGAAGTGAAG
>JBAVAA010000220.1:0-3721 GCA_049585515.1 Terriglobales bacterium
GGCTTGCCCCGTCTCGGCGAACGCCTCGGACGTTCGGGCGAGACGCGGCAAGCCGCGTCTCTACATAAAGTTGCTTAGCTCAGCGTCAGCACCAGCTTCGCGTCTTTAGGCAGGTAGCTCTTGCGGCGAAACCAGTCTTCCATCGCGTCCCGCAACTGGTCGAGGGGAACGTTAGTTCCAATTTCCAGGCATCCGTCCGCCACCGGGAGCGTGTCGTCGAAAACCGATGCATTGGTGAAGTTGCGCATGCTGAAATTGTCCAGCCACTTCAACGGACAGGGTTGAAGCTGCCCTTCATGCTCGTATTCCACGCGCACTTTCCGGGCGAACATGCTTTGATTTAAGCACAAGAGCGTCGTTCACCGCCGAGGTCGGCAGGCGCGACTACAGAGGTTAGAGGTCCGGTTGCAGAGGTGAAACCCGGCCGGTTTTCAAATCCAGATATTACCTTCGAAATCCGACCTCTCAAGTCTGCAATTATTTCCTGGCTTTCCAGAGTCGCTCTTCGAGTTCCGCGACTTCCCGGTTCAGGCTCTCCGGCAGATGGCTGCCGAACCGCGCGAAGTACTCCCGGATCAATGGCATTTCGGCATGCCAGCCTTCCACGTCCACGCTGAGCAACTTGGCGATAGCAGCAGCGGAAACGTCGAGTCCTTTGGTGTCGAGATCCGCCGGCTCGGGAAGCCTTCCTATCGCCGTATCCACGGCATGCACTTTCCCATCGCAGCGCTCGAAAATCCACTTCAACACGCGGCTGTTCTCGCCATACCCCGGCCACAGTAACTTGCCATCCTCGTCCGCGCGGAACCAGTTCACGTAAAAGATCTTGGGCAGCTTCGCACCCGGCCTTTGGCCGATCTTAAGAAAGTGGGCAAAGTAATCGCCCATGTTGTAGCCGCAGAACGGGAGCATGGCCATTGGATCACGGCGAAGTTCGCCGACTTTGCCGGCAGCAGCCGCGGTCGTTTCGCTGCTCACGATCGCGCCAAGAAAGGTGCCGTGCTGCCAATTGAACGACTCCATCACCAGAGGAACAACGCCAGCTCGACGTCCGCCGAAGAGAATAGCGTCGATCGGCACACCCTTCGGATCCTCCCACTCCGGGGCGATCACCGGACACTGGCTCGCTGGAACCGTAAAACGCGCATTGGGATGCGCTGCTTTGCGAAACGAGTCCGGAGTCCACGGCCGTCGCAGCCAATCGACGAGCTCGGGGGGCTTTTCCGCAGTCATCTGTTCCCACCATATGTCGCCGTCGGGTGTCATCGCACAATTGGTAAAGATGGAATTCTTAGTCGCGGTCAGCATGGCGTTTGAGTTCGACTTCATGCTGGTTCCGGGGGCCACGCCGAAAAAACCGTATTCGGGATTAATGGCATAAAGCCGGCCATCGGCGCCGAACTTCATCCAGGCGATATCGTCGCCAATGGCTTCAACTTTCCACTCCGGTATGGTCGGGATCAACATTGCCAGGTTGGTCTTGCCGCAGGCGGACGGGAACGCCCCGGTTATGTACTTGACCCGCCCCTTGGGGTCGGTCATTTTGAGGATGAGCATGTGCTCCGCCATCCAGCCTTCGTCACGGGCCTGCACCGAAGCAATACGCAGCGCGTGACACTTTTTTCCAAGGAGCGCGTTGCCGCCGTATCCGGAACCGTAGGACCACACCTCACGCGTTTCCGGAAAATGGCAAATGTATTTCTCGTCGGAATTGCAGGGCCAGGTCGAATCGGCCTGGTTGGCAGCCAACGGCGCGCCCACCGAGTGCAGGCCGCGCACAAAAGCGCCATCGCTTCCCAGGACCTCGAGCACGCGAGTGCCAACTCGCGCCATTATGTGCATGCTGGCCACAACGTAGGGCGAGTCCGTGATCTCAACTCCGATGTTTGCTATCGGCGACCCGATCGGTCCCATGCTGTACGGAATGACATACATGGTCCGGCCCGTCATCGCGCCCGAGAACAATCCTTGCAGCTTCTGTTTCATCTTCGCCGGATCGGACCAGTTGTTGGTGGGGCCGGCATCCTCCTGGGTCCGCGAACAGATGAAGGTACGGTCTTCAACGCGGGCCACGTCGGCCGGACTCGAACGCACCAGAATGCTGTTGGGCCGCTTGTCTTCGGCCAGAGGCAAAGCCGTGCCTGTCAGCACCATCAAGCGCAGCATTGCTTGATACTCTTCCTGCGAACCGTCACACCAGTGCACTCGATCGGGCGTGCAGAGTTGTGCAACTTCCTCTACCCAGGCGGTCAGCCGCTTATGCTTGGCTGAGGTATTCTTCTTTTCAGTCTCTTTCTCGATCTTTTTCTCGATCATGGTTTCCACATGGGAGGTTAGGCTGGACATACGGACTCTCTCCTCGAACAGCAGACCGCGACATCTGATTCCACGCCATAGCTAGCATCTGCGGGCAAAAAAGGCGAGGCAACGCAAAGATTCTGTCCCGCCCTAAAAAGGACCAAACTAAACATTCTCCCTCATTTCAGGGGTTCTTTCCAGCAGCAGGGCGGGCGCTAGCGGGTGGCAGCAACGGGGGGCTCAACCGCAGCCACGACGCCTTCGAGGTGCTTAAGGGTTTCATCAATGGTCAGCGAATACATTTCGCGACCCAAGCCCTCACCCGATTCCAGTGCCGTTTTTAGAAAATGGCCGGCGATTTCCTTGGCCAGAGAATCGGTGATCAGCTTGCCGATGCGCTTCTTGTATTCAACCCAGGCGGGATGTGGCAGGGCAACCCATACCGGGCGTCCGTCCACTAAGAACTTGATATCCACCGCATCGGCGTGGCGGGTGGCGATGGCCACGATAAGCGCCTGATAGAGGCAGTGAACCGGCTTCCTGGTCCAGCGATCGGTGGCGGTGAAATCGGTAAACATAAGAAAAGTCAGCTACCAGTATAGCCTGCAAATGTAGCGCCGGGCCGGGCTTGGTGTAAATCGCCTCGCGAAAGAGATGTCAGGAAATTTGAAAAATAACACCACGGTGTGAAATGCTCTGCTAGCCTATCCTTATGCCGCAGTCCGTGAAAGAGCGCGTTGGAAAGTTGCGGCAGGAGATCGCCGAGATCAGTGAAGCGAATCGCCTGTACCTGCAAGGTGGTAAGAAGATGATCGGAGCCTCGGACCAGGAACGCCGACTGCAAAGATTGCAGGAAATCATGGACGAACTCATGTCGCTGACGGAGTGGAAGAAAACCTGACGGGTATATCGTCCCTCGTAGCTCCTTGATCCTGTCTCAGTTCGAAGCTTCAACGTGCATGCTCTCGTCAATCCACAGCTGCGCGGGAGCGCCTTTTGTGGTGCGAGTGGCAGTCGCCCGAAAGGTGCTCGAAGTGACTTCTACATCGTAAATGTACGGAGGGCGGTCGCCCCGGATGCTGATGTAGTTGGTTGCTTTCAGTTCATCGAGCGATGCGTACTTCCCTTGGGACGCCAGGTATCCACGCTCGGCGTTGGCGATGCTGATCAGATCATTCTTGACACCTATGACGGTGGCAGTCTCTTCCGGATTGTCACTCGCACCGCCCGGAGTCAGAGTCTTGACCTGTACAGAGTAAATGTACATGCCGACCGCCATCGTGATAATCATGCCCAAAAAACCGAGAATGCGTCCCATAAATCGCTCCGCAAATCACATTGCACCCCGAAACGTGGACGCAAGCAAGTAACGAGAGTGCAAGTGCTGCAAGGACGATTTCGAGCGGTCTTCAGGGGACAATTG
>JBAVAA010000221.1:0-1504 GCA_049585515.1 Terriglobales bacterium
AGATTGTCGAATGCGGACCAACCGAACAGATTTTCACCGCGCCCGTGCACGCCTACACACAACGGCTGATGGCAGCCTTGCCGAAACTTCCCATACGTCCTGAAGCCGGCAAAGCGCAGGCTGCCGCAGCGGAATAATAACGATGAAATAAGATGAAGATGGATGAGTAGCTCACACCTTGGCGAGTTGCTCCGCAACTTCCGGAAGTCCCGCCGCGTGCCAGGCGTCGAATCCTCCCGCCACGTTGACGACGTTGCGATACCCAGCGCGCTCCAGCAGACCGCACGCAATCATGCTGCGATATCCGCTCTTGCAGTGAACCGCAACCGGACGTTCCCGATCCACGGTGGGCAGTCCTCGTGGAAACGTATCGAGCGACCGGCATTGCACCCCGTCTATGTGTCCTGCCTGCCATTCGCCTTCACGCCGCACGTCGAGGACGTCGCGCGCGCGCATGCCACCATCACGCAGTTTCTGGCTAAGTTCCTGAGCGGATATTTGCGCCGTCTTCAATACCGGCAATCCAGCCTTCTGCCAAGCGACCACTCCGCCCGCCAGATAGCCGCGCAGCTCTTCAATCCCCACGCGAGCCAGTCGCAACCGGGCTTCCTCAATCTGCACGTCGCTATCGCCGACCAGAACCGGCTTCGAGTGAATCCCTAAAACCCCTCCCGCCCACGACGCGAATTGTCCCGAAAGCGCAATGTTGATCGACCCCGGCACGTGTCCTGCGGCAAACACGTTACCCGGACGAACGTCGAGCACATTCGCGTTGGCATTTTCTCGCAGCAGTGCCCGCACTTCGGCTGGCGACATGGCCGGCAGCGGCGGCAACTCAGTCAACGCCAAGGCGCCCGAGCGATTGATCTCCGCATCCTCCAGAAAATATTCGGGACGCGCCGGAAGATTCGCCGTCAGCTGCGCGATGAATTGTTCGCGGCTCGGAATCTGCAGCGCATAATTCGTCAATCGTTCCGTGCCGATCGTGGACGAACGTTCCGCCCGCATGGCGCGTCCGCACAACGAACCGGCGCCATGCGCGGGATACACCATCACCGCATCCGGCAGCGTCAGCAACTTCTGGTGCAGACTGTCGTAGAGCAACCCCGCAAGTTGCCGTGGCGTGTGCGTGCGCGAAAGATCGGGGCGTCCCACATCGCCGATAAACAACGTGTCGCCGGTGACGACCGCGCAGGGCTCGGTCGAATTATTTTCATCTGTAATCACCAGGCAGACGCTCTCCGGCGTGTGTCCCGGCGTCTCCAGCGCGCGAATCCTCACCGCCCCCATCTTCACTTCAAAACCGTCGGTCAGTGGCACATGCGGAAATTCAGCGTTGGCCTGCGCTCCGATGTAGATCTTCGCCCCCGTACGCGCCGCCAGTTCTTTGTGTCCGGAAACAAAGTCGGCGTGCAGGTGAGTTTCGAAAATGTGCCGGATCTTGAGATTCTGCTCGGAAGCCGCGGTCAGATAAATGTCCACATCGCGTTGCGGATCGACCACC
>JBAVAA010000222.1:0-1957 GCA_049585515.1 Terriglobales bacterium
GTAGAACACCTGGTCGAACCGGGAGCACTAGAACCGGACCTTGTGCATACGCCGAGCGTCTATGTAAAACGAATTTTTCGCGGTGAGTTGTTTGAAAAAAGGATCGAGAGAAGAACGGTGCGGAAAACGGTTGCCAGCGACTAATGTCAGCTCGTCGCGATTTTCCTGAGACCCGTCACCTGTAACCTGGGATTTATGCCATGCCGACAGAAGCAAAACCTTCCAAAGACCTCGACAAACGCGAACGCATCGTGAAGCGCGTAGCCCGCGAGTTGCGCGACGGGTTCTACGTCAACCTCGGTATCGGGCTCCCTACCCTGATTGCCAATCATGTGCCGCCCGGCATGGACGTGATTCTTCAATCCGAGAACGGGATGCTCGGCATCGGTCCCTATCCGCTCGACGGGACGGAAGATCCCGATCTGATCAACGCTGGAAAAGAAACCGTCAGCGAAATGGCGGGTACGGCCTATTTTTCGAGCGCCGATTCTTTCGCCATGATTCGCGGCGGGCACGTAGACCTCAGCGTGCTGGGCGCAATGGAAGTCGACGAATCCGGCAGTCTGGCGAATTGGATGATTCCCGGCAAAATGGTGAAAGGCATGGGCGGCGCTATGGACCTGGTTGCCGGAGCGCGGCGCGTGATCGTAGCCATGGAACACGCCACCAAAGATGGTCAGCCGAAGATCCTGAAGAAATGTACCCTCCCTCTGACCGGCGTAAAAGTCGTGGACACAATCGTCACCGAGATGGCCTATATACGAGTAACGCCGGAAGGCCTGCTGCTCGAAGAGATCGCGCCCGGCCTGACCGTCGAAGACGTTCAGAAGGCAACTGAAGCAAAGTTGCGGGTCAGTCTAAACTTGAAGACGATGTAGGCGACGCCAGAACTCGCCTAGGAACAGCCGCTCCGGCTGTCCAGTCGAGCAAGGCTCGGCGCGTTTCCAGAGCCCTGCCACTCGCGAACTTTTTCCCTCCGCTTGCGTATCATATTGCAGAGAGGTGTCCTGATGATCGCATTCTTACTCTGGTGTTTTCTCTTTGTTGTGTGCTGGCCCCTGGCATTGTTCGCGCTCGTTCTCTATCCGATCGTGTGGTTGTTCCTGCTGCCCTTTCGGTTAGTCGGCATCGCCGTCCACGGAGCCCTTGCCCTCGTCTGGGCCGTAGTAATGCTCCCGGCGCGCCTGCTCAGCGCCCCATTTCGTCTTTCGCGAATTTAGACTGTGCTGGATGTATTTTCAACGAGGTTGGAGCGGACCGCGTCCTGATCACGCCGCCGCCTACTTCATCGTCGCGTACTTCACTCTTGCCTCTTGCAGCATCGACAGCACCGACTGTTTCTCGGCCTCCGTGTTCCAGGATATATTGCTGCGCGCCCCCGAAATCAGCCGGTCAATCCATGCCACAAAGTAACCCGCATCTGCCGCATTATGCACCGGCGCTTCAGCCACGCTTACATACACCGGACTCGTCGTCGCATAAGGATATAAATCGAGAATCGGATACTCCGCCTTGTCGCTGAAGGCACGCAGAACACACCATCCGCTCGCTTCAATTGCGACCGATCCGTCAACGTGCGCGCCGGTATGGTCGCTGTTTAATGCCAACTCCTGCGCAACTTTCCCGTTGCACACGATTTGAAGATGATCGATTGGAACGATGGAGAACAGTTCAGCCGAGAAACGTATATTCTTTTGCTTTTCCAACAGCACTTCGCCGCCAACCGGTTGTTCACCCATCCAGAAATCCAGCAGCGGCCCGTTCGTCGCAAACGTCCGTCCCGCCTTGATCGTGGCCAGCCAAGGCCCGATTTTTAGAGGCCCGGCAGGGACCTCGGCATACACTCGATTCAACCCAATTGGCCCACGCAACGACGCGTAGTTGCCCATGAAGTCGGTGCCCGCAGCGGCGGGCAAACGGAAGCCACAATTCAGCAGCTTGTACCAAACCTCAGCCG
>JBAVAA010000223.1:0-3842 GCA_049585515.1 Terriglobales bacterium
CTAGAAAGACTTGCAGTTTTTTCTGAACGTCGGTATCAAGAGCCATGATCGTCCCGTTCATCGAGTAGTCACTGTGGGGACGGGCGACACGCCCGTCCAAGGAAGAGTATGGACAATCGCCCTCGGCTCTCCAGCGAGGCAGAGCTCCCAGCTACCACCACAACTGGATTCACTATAGAATAAGACCAAGAGCGCGCGGTCTCGATACTCCAGTTCTGAGGATCGACGGGCCGCAAAGAATACCCATGCCCATAGCCCAGGATGACGTTCTAAACGCACTGAAGCAGTGCTACGACCCCGAAATTCCCGTCAACATAGTCGATCTCGGCCTGATCTATGACATCCGCTTCGACGACGTACCCGAAGGCCAGCAGGACGTCACCGTCGATATGACCCTAACCGCGCAAGGTTGCCCCGAGCACGTCAACATCAGCGCCCAGGTCAAATCCCGGGTGGAGCAACTCCCCGGCGTCCGCAACGCCAGCGTAAATGTTGTGTGGGATCCCGCCTGGACCCCCGAACGCCTGAGCCCCGAAGCTCGCAAACAACTCGGAATCGAGTGAGAACGCTGATCGCCGTTCGTCACGCGCTCATTGGGGTGCGCGGCACGGCGAAGTGCAAACGCCGAATAGCGATCAGAGGAACTAATATTCCCCCAGTTGCTCAAACGCACGTGCCGCGCGCTTTTCCGCCAGTTCCTCAATCTTGCCGCCGATCTTGATTGCCAGATCCAGAAATCGCGTTCCCTGCCGCACGTACGAGGGCAACTCCTCGCGAATCCGCACAAACTGATCGGGATACTCCGAGGCCAGCACCGCTAATCCCAGGCTTCCCACCAGAACTGCCGCGGGACGTCTTCCCCGCAGCGCCAACATGGCCGCCGTTGCTGCCGATCCCGCAATCGCCGCCCGCTTCCAGTTCTCCATGTCATCTCCTGACGCGACTAATTAAAGCTGTCTCTCAGCGACCTGTCCTGACCGCAACCCTCTGCAGACAGAATTCTAAACCTGCTTCATGCTTTATACTGCCCCGATCCTGATCGAGCCATACCCCGAGCCACACCTATGATGCGATTTCGAATGCTCCCGTTTCTGACTGTGCTTCTCTGTGCCGGCCATCTGGCCTTCGCCCAAACTAAGTCCCGAGCCCGCGATCTCGGCGTCCCCTTCGACGGCACGCCCGGACCCAACAACGCCATCACCGACGTTCGCGGAGTCGAGGTTGGACACACCACGCTAATCTCCGGCAGCGGCAAATTAGTAGTTGGCAAAGGCCCCGTGCGCACCGGAGTCACCGCCGTTCTCCCCCGCGGCAAAGACTCCCTGGACCCCGTATTTGGCGCATGGTTCACGCTCAACGGCAACGGAGAAATGACCGGCACAACGTGGCTCGAAGACTCCGGCTTTCTCGACGGCCCGGTCATGATTACCAATACGCACAGCGTGGGCGTAGTGCGCGATGCGGTCATCGCCTGGCGGATCAAAAAAGCCCCGCCTGACGCCGACGGCTATGACTGGTCCTTGCCCGTAGTCGCCGAAACCGCGGATGACGATTTGAACGATATGAATGGGTTCCACGTGAAGCCCGAGCACGCGTTCCACGCCCTCGACACAGCCCACGGCGGTCCCGTCGAAGAAGGCAATGTCGGCGGCGGAACCGGCATGATTTGCAATGAATTCAAAGGCGGCATCGGCACCTCGTCGCGCGTCCTTTCTGCCAGACTCGGCGGCTACACCGTGGGAGTGCTGGTTCAGTGCAATTACGGAACGCGCAGTGAACTGCGCATTGCAGGCGTCCCCGTTGGCCAGGAAATCAGCGACCACACGGTTCGCGACGAGGACATTGGATCGATCATTATCGTAGTCGCCACCGACGCGCCACTCATCCCCACGCAACTCAAACGCGTCGTCCGCCGCGCCGCCCTGGGACTCGGCCGCGACGGCAGTTTTTCCGGCGACGGCTCCGGCGATATCTTTATAGCCTTCTCGACCGCGAACCGGGGAGCGGCGGGCTCAAAGGGCGTCCACGACCTGAAAATGCTGGCCAACGAGCAACTGGATCCCATCTTTCTGGCCACCGTCCAGGCCACGGAAGAAGCCATAATCAACGCCATGGTCGCCGCCGAAACCATGACCGGCGCCAATGATCTTACCGTGATCGCCCTGCCGCACGACCGCCTGCGCGAGGTCCTGAAGAAATACAATCGCCTGGCAAAATGAGGGAGTTTGCGTAGGGACAGCCGCCCTCGGCTGTCCAAGCCGAGCACAGCTCGGGCGCTGCCGGGACCAAAACAGACTTGAACGCGATTGTCGTTACCTTCGCCGCCCGACCATCGCGTCCTCGCCTCAGCTCGCAAAGCGGCTACAATTCAAGCAGTGAAAGCCTACCGAATCGAGCGCATCAAGGGCGGCATGAAGTTCACCTGCACGCACTGTGCTCACAGCGTCAGCACACTCGATTTCGACGCCACATCCGGCAACCTCCGCACGCAAGCCGCAACCGCAATCAATGATCATGCCACCCGGACGCACCACGAGCCCGTGCTGCTGTCTTCTTCGGATAGTCAGCAGCGTACATGGCGCTAGAGTTTCTTTCATAAATCCTCTGGCTAGGGCACGGCTTCACTGCGCGCTTAAGAAGTGTCTTCTAGAGATGGGGC
Organism: Terriglobales bacterium; assembly: GCA_049585515.1. Lineage (GTDB taxonomy): Bacteria > Acidobacteriota > Terriglobia > Terriglobales > Acidobacteriaceae > Acidiflorens. The sequence continues at coordinate 2,660 of JBAVAA010000223.1, forward strand.
TAGCCCCGTCTCGGGCCACCCATGAACTGTGTGCGGTAACATGGTCTCGTTCAGACCACCCCATGATCGAGCACTTCGATTTTCCCGATCTCCGCGAGCTTTTTGCCAAGGCCAACGAAGAGAAGTCGGGCGACCAATTGGCTGGTATCGCCGCCCGATCGGAACGAGAACGAGTCGCAGCGAAACGCAAACTAGCTGACCTGCCGCTCGACGAAATCGTCCGCCGGCCCCTGATCGATCCTTCCGACGACGATGTGAGCGCCCTGATTTTCGACAACTTCGACCAGCAAGCTTTCCACGCACTACGAAGCATGACGGTCGGCGAATTTCGCGAGTTCCTCCTGGACGACGCAACCACCGGGACTCATCTGCAGCCGCTGCAGCACGCCATTATCCCCGAAATCGCCGCCGCCGTAACCAAGCTGATGAGCAACAAGGATCTGGTGCTCGCCGCCGCCAAGATTCGCAATGTTACCCGCTGCCGCAACACCATGGGAGAGCGAGGGGTGCTCGGCATCCGCGTGCAACCTAACCACCCCGCCGACGACATCGGAGGAATTTTGCTCGCCGCATTCGAAGGACTTCTTTACGGCTGTGGAGACGCGGTCATCGGCGTGAATCCAGCCACCGACTCGGTGGAAACCGTCAGTGCAATTCTGATAGCGTTGAATCGCCTGGTGAATGCGTACGAAATTCCTACCCAGACCTGTTGCCTGGCGCACATCACAACCCAACTAGCCGCGCTAAATCGCGGAGCCCCGGTCGATCTCCTTTTCCAGTCCGTAGCCGGTACAGAAACGGGGAATCGCAGCTTCGGGATCACTTTGAGCATGCTGCGCGAGGCCCGCGAGCAGGTTCAAGAACATCATCGCCGGCGCGATATTCCATGGGTTGGGGACCAAGCCATGTACTTCGAAACCGGCCAGGGCAGCGCTCTCTCCGCCGAGGCGCACCACGGAGTCGATCAACTGACGCTTGAGGCGCGGGCTTACGGAGTAGCGCGAGCCTTTGATCCTTTTTTAGTCAACAGTGTCGTGGGCTTCATCGGACCTGAGTATCTCTACGATGAGCGCCAGATCATCCGAGCCGGACTCGAAGACCATTTCATGGGTAAGTTGCTCGGCCTGCCGATGGGATGCGATGTCTGCTACACCAATCACGCCGCCGCCGACCAGAACTCCGC
>JBAVAA010000224.1:0-4153 GCA_049585515.1 Terriglobales bacterium
ATTCACTTCCGCCCCATCTTGAAATCGGCCGAGTGTTCGCGTACGTAATCGCACAGCGCCTTCACATTCTCCACTGGAGTTTCCGGAAGAATGCCGTGGCCAAGATTAAAGATGTGACCGGGCCGTCCGGCGGCTTGGCACAAGATGTTTTCGGCGCGGGACTTCAGTTCCTTCCAATCGGCAAAGAGCAGCACCGGATCGAGATTCCCCTGCACCGCGCCTTTGAGGCCGAGACTCTGCCATCCGGTATCGAGCGGAATGCGCCAGTCGAGTCCGATGACTTCAGCGCCGCTTTCCTGCATCGACGGCAGAAGAGTCGAGCTGTCGGTACCAAAATAGATGACTGGCACCCCAGTCTTTTGTAAACGTTGCACCAGATCCGTCGCGTGCGGCAGAACATAACGACGATAATCTTCGACGCTCAGGCAACCTACCCAGCTATCGAAAATCTGGATCGTGTCGGCGCCAGCCCGCACTTGCTCGGAGGAGTATTCGGCAGTCACCGCAACCAGCTTCTTCATGAGTTCGTTCCACGCCGCGGGCGCGGAATACATCATCTTCTTGGTGAAAAGATAGTTGCGCGAACCGCCGCCTTCGATCATGTAGCTGGCAAGGGTGAAGGGAGCGCCGCAGAAACCGATGACGGGGAGTTTGTCGTCAAAGTGCTTGCAGACCAGCTTCACCGCTTCAGAAACGAACCCAAGTTCAGCCGCGCGGTCGGTCCTTAGATGAGCAACGTCTTCGGCGGTGCGAACCGGCTTCTCGATTTTCGGACCCTCACCGGCGGCGAAGTGAAAAGGCAGACCCATGACTTCCAAGGGCAAAAGCAGATCGGCAAAGATGATGGCTGCATCCACCTTGAGAATCTCGGCCGCTTCAATCGTGACCTGGGCGGCGACCTCAGGCTTCTTGCAGATCTCGATCAGTGAATATTGTTTGCGCACGGCGCGGTACTCGGGCATATATCGTCCGGCTTGGCGCATGAACCAGACCGGTGTGCGTTCGGTGGGCTGGGCCTTTGCGGCGCGCACAAAGAGAGAATTCGGGGCAGACATGAATCTTCTAATTTAGCACTCGAACGGACTCCTGGACGAATCGGGCTTGTAGGCGGCACGCTCTATTCCGTTGGGGCATAATCATCATCGGAGTATTAACAGCTTAGACATGGCTGCCAGGAGTGTGTCGCATGCCCGCTTGCGGTATGAAACCTCAGTTCCGAATCTCAAGTCTTAATCTGGCTGCGTGCCTTTGCTGCCTGTGGTTGCTCGCGCCGAGCTTTGGCCAGCAGCCGGCGCCGCAAACTCCGGCAGCCGCCCAGGCCGAACCGGCGAAGCCTGGCCTAGACAAGGCGATAGACAAAGCAAAGGCGATGGGAACCCGGCCTGCGGAACCACCGGCGGCATTGCAGCAACTTAATTCAGCGATTGAGCAGCTTACTGCGAGAATTTCCCCGGCGGTGGTTCAAGTTCTGGTCACCGGCTACGGTGCTTCGGAAGAGAACAGCCGCAGTCAAACGGCGCTCATAACCCGCGAGCATGTGATCGGTTCGGGAGTCATCCTCGATCCGGACGGCTACATCATAACTAATGCCCATGTGGTAGAAGGCGCGCAACGAATCCATGTCGCTCTCCCTATGCGTTCGGTGGATTTTCCCGATCAGATAGCCCCTGTAGGGAAACAGCGGATCGTTGAAGCTCGACTTATCGGAATGCATAAGGAGACAGACCTTGCTCTCCTCAAGATTGAGCAGACTGGCTTGCCCACACTTTCACTCGGCAACCACAGACCTGTGCACCAGGGGCAGTTGGTGTTTGCTCTGGGCAGTCCCGAAGGATTCGAGAACTCGGTGACCATGGGAGTTGTAAGCTCCGTGGCCAGGCAGGCAGATCCGAGCCGTCCGCTGGTTTACATTCAAACCGATGCTCCGATCAACCCCGGCAACAGCGGCGGGCCTTTGGTTGATGCCGACGGCTACGTTGTCGGGATTAACACTTTCATATTCTCCTCAGGCGGTGGGAGCGAGGGGCTCGGCTTTGCCATCCCAGCGCGAATCGTTCGCTTCGTATACGACAGTCTGCGCAAGTATGGGCACGTGCATCGAATCGAAGTTAAGGCCGGAGCTCAAACGATTACCGAAGATTTGGCCAAAGGGCTTGGGCTTGCCCAAAATTGGGGCGTTGTGATCGATGACGTCATACCCGGTGGTCCTGCCGATGCTGGTGGGTTGAAGATCGGGGATATTGTGGTGCGGGCCGATGGACGCCTCATTGGCACCCTTCCGGCCTTCACGGCTGCTCTCTACCTGCATCCTCTCGATGAATCGCTGAAGCTCGAAATCCTGCGTGGAAACGAGCGCAAAACACTTTTCATCGCAGCGCTGGAGATGAAAGACGCGATGGATGCTCTGCCCGACCTGGCCAATTCACACGACAATCTGGTTGCCCGGCTGGGAATCCTGGCGCTCGACTTGAACGACGATTTGCGCACCACGTTGGGGCCGCTGCGGAATCCCTCGGGCGTGGTCGTGGTGGCGCGGGTCGCAGACTTCCTGAGTGCCTCCAGTGGCCTCGAGACGGGAGACGTTATCCATAGTGTGAACCAGACGCCGATTGATTCCTTGAGTTCTCTCCGCGCAACTCTGCGGCAATTCAAGCCGCGCGATCCGGTGGCAATACAGGTGGAGCGCAGCGGAGGGCTTCAGTGGCTGGCGTTTGAGATGGAGTAGTGCGCGCCTGCGGAAACCGAGTCGGCGCGGAGGTGCGGTTATGAGGTGCGGTTATAATGGCACCCTTCCAAAAAAGGAGCTGCATGCAACCGTTCCTCGTGATAGTGCTGATCTTTACTCTGATATTTCCATCTTTGTCTCTCGGCACTGACCAAGCCGGTGCGAGTCAGACTGCATTGGTCGGTTACTCTCCCCGCGCCAGTCAAACTGAGCGTGAGTGGGAAACAAAGTTGCGCGCCATCCCCGATCCCGCGAACCTGCGGGAGTACATGCGGCACCTGAGCGCACGTCCGCACCATGTGGGCTCGCCTTACGATAAAGACAACGCGGAATGGATCCTCGCCCACTTCAAGGAATGGGGCTGGGACGCCCACATTGAACGGTTCGACGTGCTGTTTCCGACGCCCAAGGTGCGCCTGCTGGAGATGCTTGCGCCCACGAAGTTCACGGCGAAGCTTGAGGAGCCCGCGCTGGCCGTCGATCCGACGTCGAATCAAAAATCGGAACAGTTGCCGACGTACAACGCCTACTCGATTGACGGCGACGTTACCGGGCCGCTGGTGTTTGTGAACTACGGCTTGCCCGAGGACTACGAAAAGCTCGATCGGCTCGGCATTTCGGTGAAGGGCGCGATTGTGATCGCCAAGTATTTGCACTCGTGGCGCGGAGTGAAACCGAAAGTTGCGGCCGAGCACGGAGCCATAGGCTGCCTTATCTACTCGGAGCCGAAAGACGATGGCTATACAGTCGACGATGTGTTTCCGCAGGGTCCGATGCGTCCCGCGGATGGAGTGCAACGAGGCAGCGTCATGGATTTTGCCGCTAATAGTCCCGGCGATCCGCTGACGCCCGGGATCGGCGCTACTCCCGATGCCAAACGGCTGGCTTTGAAGGATGCCAAGAGCATTACCAAAATTCCGGTACTGCCGATTTCTTACGGCGACGCGCAGCCGCTGCTGGCGGCGCTGGCTGGGCCAATGTCACCGGAGGCGTGGCATGGCTCCCTGCCGATTCCTTATCACGTGGGACCGGGGCCGGCGCAGGTTCATTTGAAGGTCGCATTTAATTGGGATATCAAGCCCGTCTACGACGTGATCGCGAAAATTCCCGGCAGTGTGGCTCCTGACGAATGGATCATCCGCGGCAATCATCATGACGCGTGGGTAAATGGAGCCGAAGATCCAATTTCAGCGCAGGTCTCCCTGCTGGAGGAGGCGCGGTCTTTGGGTTTGTTGTTGAAGCAAGGCTGGAAGCCGCGGCGCACGATCATTTACTGCGCGTGGGATGGCGAAGAACCCATGCTATTGGGTTCGACCGAATGGGTCGAAACGCATGCCGATGAGTTGCGAGCGCACGCCGCCGTCTACATCAACACTGACGGTAACGACCGCGGCGTTCTGAATATGGGCGGCTCGCACAGTCTGGAGC
>JBAVAA010000225.1:0-3380 GCA_049585515.1 Terriglobales bacterium
GGCTGCGGCGCCTGCGTCTGCGCCGATTGAAGTTCGTGCGCGAGCAGTTCTTCCTGGCAGCGGTAGCTCAGAACATCAAGCGACTGGTGCGTTTCCTCAGTCAGCCGACAACACCGGTTATGCCGGCTACCACTTAGTCGAACGGAGACAAGCAAACCGGCGACGGCCTGCTCGCAGATAAAAAGCCATTCTGTGGAGGGACTTTTTCAACACCCACGGGATTTTTCGCTCAACCATCCTTTTGAGATAGCGCCAACTTCACGGCTTTCATTGACTTGACAGTGTCGCCCACGTAAGATTTCGCGTCAGTGATCGGTCAGACTATCTCGCACTATCGCATCATCGAAAAGCTCGGCGGTGGCGGTATGGGTGTCGTGTACAAGGCTGAGGACACCCGGCTGGACCGCTTTGTGGCTCTGAAATTCCTACCCGAAGGCGTGGCCAGGGACCGACAGGCCTTGGAACGCTTCCGGCGCGAGGCCAAGGCTGCTTCCGCACTCAACCATTCGAATATCTGTACGATCCATGACATTGGTGAGCAGGACGGGCAGGCGTTTATCGTCATGGAATACCTCGACGGCAAAACGCTGAAGCACTTGATCGGCAACCGTCCCATGGATCTGGAGACGCTGCTCTCACTCGGAATCGAGATTGCCGACGCGCTCGACGCTGCCCACGCCGAGGGCATTGTCCACCGGGACATCAAGCCGACCAATATTTTTGTGACCCGGCGCGGGCACGCCAAGGTTCTTGATTTCGGTTTGGCCAAGGTCAACCCTATGGCTAGCCGAACGCAGGGTGCCGGACTCTCGGCGCAGGCGACCGCCGCGGACAGCCTTGACCACCTCACCAGTCCCGGCTCCACGATGGGGACGGTTGCCTATATGTCTCCCGAGCAGGCCAAAGGGAAGGAACTGGATGCGCGAACAGACCTGTTTTCTTTTGGAGCGGTCTTGTACGAAATGGCGACGGGCACGCTCCCGTTTCGCGGCGATACCACCGCCGTGCTGTTTGATGCCATTCTGCACAAGGCGCCGGTCGCTCCGGTGCGCCTGAATCCCGATCTTCCGGGCGATCTGGAACGCATCATTAATAAGGCGCTGGAGAAAGACCGGGAGCTACGCTACCAACATGCTGCGGACATTCGCACCGACTTGAAGCGGCTGAAGCGGGAGACCGAGTCGAGCCAGAGCGCCACGAGCGTTGTCGAAGAGCCTGAAGATGAACCTGAGAAAGAACCGGCCGGGGTCGCTTTGCCCGAGAGTCGCCAGCCTTCAAGCGGGACCGCGGGGAGCAGGAGTTTGAGGAGCGCGACTTCGAGCAAGGTCCGCGCCGTGTCCTCCGCACCAGCTGTGGCAACAGAGGCAGCGGCAAGCCGCCGGTGGAATGTGCTGGTTTCCGTCGCTCTGGTAATCATTGCTGCGCTGGTGGCTGGCGGCCTTTTCTACCGTTCCCATAAAACCCCATCTCTCACGGAAAGAGATACGATCTTGCTCTCCGACTTCACCAACACCACCGGTGACCCGGTCTTCGACAGCACTCTCAAAAAGGCTCTGGCGGTGAGCCTGGGGCAATCGCCTTATCTCAACGTCGTTCCGGATTCCAAGGTGCAACAAACGCTCAAACTGATGGGCAAGCCGCCGGAGACTCGTATCACCAGCGATATTGGCCGGGAAATTTGCCAGCGCGCCCATATCAAGGCCATGCTCACGGGAGCCATCGCCCCGCTGGGAAATGAATATGTGATTACGTTGGAGGCGATCAACGCTGCCACCGGCGACTCGCTGGCGCAGGTGCAGGAGCAGGCCACGAGCAAGGAACAGGTGTTGAACGCTTTGGGTTTGGGCGCGGACAAGTTGCGCGGCAAGCTGGGCGAGTCGCTGTCCTCGGTGCAGAAGTTCGACAAGCCTCTGCAGGAAGTCACCACTTCGTCGCTGGAGGCTTTGAAGGCCTTCACTCAGGCTGATGAGTTACGAGGAAAAGGAGATGCTCTTCCTCCGGTTGCGCTGTACCAGCACGCCATCGAGCTCGATCCCAACTTTGCCATGGCGTATGCCCGCTTAGGCAACCAGTACTTGACCGTGGGCCAGGAAGACTTGGCCCGTCAGAACTTTCAGAAGGCGTTTGAATTGAGAGAGCGCGCCAGCGAGCGGGAAAAATTCTATATCACTGGAAAGTATTACGATGGCACGGGCCAGTTGGAGCAAGCTATCCAGGCGCTGGAGCTTTACGTCCAAACCTATCCCAACGACGCGGTGCCGCGCGTCAATCTATCGGTCCAATATCAAATACTGGGCGACTTCGACAAAGGCTTAACCAGTTCCCTCGAAGCGATTCGCCTGGAACCCGATTCCTGGTACGGATACGTGAATGCGAGCTATTGCTACACCGCGCTCGGAAGATTCGACGAAGCCAAAGCGGTGATCAACACAGGCCTGCAAAAAACCAACGCCACGGTTGTTATGCATGCCAGTTTGTACTACATTGCCCTAGTTCAGGGCGATACGGCGGCGCAGGAGCGCGAAGAAGCTTTCATCAAGGACTCGCCTGCGTTCGAGTTGCAATGGGTTTTAGCGGGCAACTCAGGGTTGGCCCTGGCGCACGGCCAACGGCAGAAGGCGCGTGAAATCTACGCCCATGAAGGAGAGCTGGCCAAGCGTCTCGGTCTTACCGACAACCAGGCCGCCGCCATTCAGATTCCAGCCTGGATCGATTTGCTCTTCGGCGATATGAGCGCTAAGAGTAAGTCCGTCTCCCAGGCGACCGCAGCTCTGGCACTGGCGAGCACCCCCGATGTTGCCATCCTCTCGGCTGAAATTGCGGCTCTCGCCGGCGATGAGACCCAGGCCCGCCGTTTGATGGAAAATGTGAGCCGGCGCCGACCTCTGGATACCCGGTTCCAGACCATGCTCATCCCAGTTGTACAAGCCATCCTCTTCCTGAACCACGCCGAGGCAGCCAAAGCCATTGATATGCTGAAAGCCGGCGAACCGTATGACAAGGGTACGACCGACATCCACTTAACCCGCGGTCGCGCCTATCTGCTGAACCACCAGCCCGCTCAAGCCGCACAGGAGTTTCAAGCCGTGTTGAACTTGAGAGGCGCGTACATCGGAGATCCGCTGATGGGCCTCGCCCAGCTTTACCTGGCTCGCGCGTATGCCCAGCAGAACGATGCCGCCAAAGCCCGCGCCGCCTATCAGGATTTTCTCGCGCTCTGGAAAGACGCCGACCAGGACATCCCCGTCCTGAAAGAAGCCAAGGCCGAGTACGCGAAGCTGCAGTAGCTGGAAAAAATTCCCCGCTCGTCGCTTACTTTTAGCGACAGTTGACGAACCAGGCGTGGCTGTTGAAAAACTCATTTTTCATCGCAATTAGCC
>JBAVAA010000226.1:0-13176 GCA_049585515.1 Terriglobales bacterium
GCTCAAGCCCAACAGGATGCCGGCCCACTGCAACGGTTTTATGGATGTCATCGAACCCCCGCACCTTTGGTCATCGCCGCCGCCGCCAAACCGCCGGCGCATGCCTCCGGTGAGTAGTTGACAATACGTTGCAGGCTGCGCGCGCTCATCTGTCGCATAAGCTCGCGATTTTGCACAATGGAATTGATGGCCAAGCTGAGCTTCTCCGGCTCTTCTGGAGGCACGACATACCCATTCCACCCATCTTCAACTAGGTCGGCTGTGCATCCGGCAACGCTGCTAACGATGATTGGAAGTCCGCAAGCCATCGCTTCATTCACCACCAATCCCCAGGGATCGCTGTGTGTCGGCAGAATCAGCGCCTCCGCGAGCGCGTAGAGTCCAGCCAGGTCTTCCCGGTGAGCGAATCCAGGAAAGCAAACTGTTCCTGGGCTGATCCGTTTCGTGCGCTGCTCCAGTGCCGCCTTGGCAATACCATCCCCGGCAAAAACCAAACCCACCTCGGATCGCAAGCAGCTTTCTAGCTTCGCATAGGCATCGAGCAGATCAAAAACGCCCTTTTCAGCAACTAACCGGCCCGCAAACAGAATAAACCGCGTGGGCAGTTTCAATCTGTCTCGAAACTCCTGGGCATGCTCCCTGACATTCTGCGCCTCGGCCGCAAAATACTCGTTATCGACCGCATTGGGCGCCGTAAAGATGCGCGCCGCCGGCGACCCCAGCGATTCCATATACTCAAAGGAACTCTTCCCCGGCGCGACGAATCCATCACAGCGCCTCACGAAATATGCCTTTAGCGACTCCACCCAGGCTCGTCCGGTGCGAGCGTCCTGACGGTTGCTTTCCGACCACAAAATAAATTTCACTCCATGGCGCCTCGCCCATAGGAGCGCTTCCCAGGAGGCGGCATAATTGTAGCCGCCGCAGATGATAACCTCCGGACCGAATCTGTTTAAAGCAGGCCACAAACCGCGATTGACGAGTAAGGTGCTGCTCCCCGCGCGCCAGCGCCACGACGGAAGAACCTGATACGAAAAACAGATGTCGTCCTTATAGACTCGCCACTGCCGAATCGTCTCATCCGTCTCCGCCAGAAAAATTACATGCAGATTCAGCCCCGCATGGCGAGCCAGAGCGTTGAAAACTGGGATGCGGTAGGGAGCAATGATCTCCGTGAAAACCGCAAGCCGCCTGCTCATTTTCAACATTGGATACGAGCGAACCCAATGCATAGTCCCCAATTGCATTTTCTCACTTGTTCTCGGCCTCCATGAGGCTTGAGCGGTACCAAGCAACAAAATTTCGCAGGCCAACTTCCATCGACGTCTTCGGTGAATACCCCAGTAGCCGTTTTGCTTTGTCGATGTTAGCCCATGTGATGGGAACGTCTCCTGGTTGATCGGGCAAGCTTTGCTGGATCGCCCTTTTCCCGGTCGCCGACTCCAGTTGCGCAACCAGCTCTCGCAGACGCACCGGATTTGAATTCCCCAGATTAAAGACCTCAAACGGCAGCTTGGAATGTGGCGTGTATTCGAGAGACCCGATCACCCCAGAAACGATATCGTCCACGTAGGTGTAGTCGCGACCCATCGAACCATCCCCATAGACTGGTATCGGCTCTCCCGCCTCGATGAGCGCAGTGAACTTGTGAATCGCGAGGTCCGGCCTTTGACGCGGACCGTAAACCGTAAAGAATCGCAAGCAAATCGTGGTCAAACCATACAAATGCGCATAGGTGTAACACATGAATTCCGCCGCCAGTTTCGTCGCGGCGTAGGGAGAAATGGGACGTGTCTTGGGGTCGTCTTCGCAAAAAGGGACAGTATTCGTAACTCCATACACTGAACTCGAGGAGCCAAAGATCAGCCGCTGCACCTTAAACTCGCGGGCGATTTCGAGAACGTTCACCGTTCCCCCGACATTCACACTCTCATATAACGCAGGCTGCTCGATCGAAGGCCGAACACCGGCGCGGGCGGCGAGATGAATCACGATTTCCGGTTGCACCTTCTGCGCAACTCTACGCAGCGCGTGGCTGTCGCGCAGATCCGCTTCGAAAAACTCGTAAGCTCCCGTATCGCCAATCTCCTGCAGGTTGCGCCTCTTGCGGCTGGGAGCGTAAAAATCATCCAGGTTGTCCACAATGGACAATGCCGCGCCGCGGCGAATCAGCGCCTCCGCCAGATGCGAACCAATGAAGCCTGCGCCGCCAGTCAGTAAAATCCGCTTCATGCAAACCCGTCGACTTCCCTTTTAAGCAGATTGCGGCCGATGGCAGCCCACGCGATGGCGTATACTACGCAGCCCAAACCGATCAGGGCGAGCGGGGACAAATGCCTGGGAAGCGCCAACCATAGGGCTGTTCCCATGACCAGACTCGCGATCACCGCAACGCCAAGCAGTGGTGAGTTTGCGGCAGCGCGCACTTGCGGCGGACAAAACAGGAAGGCACAAAACGCCACTCCGAACTCGCCCAACACGAACGCGACACAAGCGCCGGCAATCCCGAACAGCGGCGGCAAGATGAGCCAAAGAACCACCGCCGTTATGGCCCCCGCCAGCGTGGAAACAAAATACTCTCGATGACGGCCCATCGCGTAAAGAATAGTTCCGCAGAACAGTACCGCCGCCGGCGCGGTGATCAAATATGGTGTGACCCACTGAAAGGCGTGCACCGCTTCCCGAAATTGTGCGCCGAGCAGCCAGGGGACAACCACTGGCGCCGTCACCATGCCACCCACCATCAATGGAACTCCGAAACAGCCCAGCACGGATGCCGCAATCCTGGTAAGCCGCGGCAGCGCATCGGCAGAATTCGCGCGCAACGCGATACGCGGCATCAGGACGGTCTGCGTCACCGAGAGAAAGCCGCGAAGCACATCAGCCAGCCGGGTAGCGGCGGCATACAAGCCCAACGCGTGCTCCCCCAGATAGAATCGAACCGCGACGTGTCCGCTGCGATGATAGAGAGTGGACATAAGCGAAGATCCAGCATAATGCAGGCTAGGCACCAGGATCGCGGCCCAGCGCCGCGGTGCAATTGCAAATCGGAACCGAAATCCCTCCCGCCACAGCACCGTCCATCCAATCAGGCTCGTCACAAACGAACTTGCAACGATACTAACCGGAACCCAAATTACATCCTTGGGAGATCGAACCAATGTGAAAATGCCGGCCGCATAGAGACTCTGCTGCGCGATCGAAATCAATGATTGCGCATGAAAGAGTTCCAGCGACGACAGGATATAGTCCAGAGACAGGCTGCCAGTTAATACCGAGCCTACACCGTACCACTTGAGAAGAAAGCGGACATCCTGCCGAGCCTCAAAACCTGCCACCACCAGAACCGCAATCACCGCAACTGCGCCAGCCATGACGCGAAGAATCAACACGTCGGAAACGGTCTCGAAAGCTTCGTTGCGGCGAGCCGCCACCTGCTGCGCCGCATACGCAGTAAGTCCCGGATTCGCCACGAGCCCCGTAAATCCGCACACCGCGACCACGTAACTCCACAAGCCATAAACATCAACACCGAGGCGTCGCACCAGAAAAGGAAACGTAGCGGCCGTGATCAGGATACCAACCACGCGCGCGGTGGTGACCGAGAGTGCGAACCCTCCGTAACGCAACCAAGGCTTAGAAACGCTCAATCACCCACCCTTAGCCATCCTAATGTCCCAGCCTTTTTCGGAATCACACGTCCCTTAATTCAGAACAGCGTCGTGGCAACGGCGCGAAAGAACCAGCCAGCGAAACAATGCGTTGCCATGATCGCAACCTGCGACATGCTGACGGAATAGCTCTCGCGCGGGCAATGGATTCAGCAGATGTCTAAGTTCTCCCAGGTCGTCGAGCGTTCTCTCCATTTCTCCCTTAAGTTCACAACGCAGCCAGTTACAAAGAGGGGGAGTGAATCCGCGTTTCTGTCGCCAGCGAATTTCAGGAGGCACCCAGGACGGGAGCGCATCCCTGAGGATCGCCTTGCCCATGCCTCTCGCAAAGTGATACTCAGTCGGCAAACTCGTCGCAAAACTCATAAGCTCTGGATTCAGGAAAGGCGCACGGCATTCCAGTGAGGCGCGCATGCTGGCGCGATCAACTTTCACCATAATCTGTTCCGGCAAATATGAAGAAGCCGTGGCTTCGAATGAAGACAGTGGATATGGAAGCCGGGCATGTTCGATCGCGCGTACCTCGAGTTCGCACAAGCCACGCTCCGCTTCGCTCTGATGCTCGGGCAGAAAGTACGAGTTGATCCCATTCCGGCGCGTCGCCGGATGCAATAATTCCAGATCGTTCTTCGACAAGAAACCCAGCAACCCGACGCCTCTCCAGCCCTCGCCCCAGAGTTGCCGGAGCCGCTTGGCGGCTGCATTCGCCCCAAATGTCCGGCGCACTCCATGCCAGCGCTGATAGCCAAACATCTCTGTGTATCCGCCAAAGCACTCGTCCCCGCCATCGCCGGACAGCATGACCTTGCAGACTTGTCGCGCGGTGCGGCAAACCGCAAAGGTCGGGAACATCGATGCATCGCCAAAGGGCTCATCGTAATGATCGATCAACTCATCGAAGATCGCGAGAAAATCCGCCGATGAGAAGTGAACCTCGTGGTGATCCGTTCCGAGATGTTCGGCGACCAGACGCGCGTAAGGCGCTTCGTCCAACAATTGGTCGTCAAATGAAGCACAAAAAGTACTGAGGTTGGCTGCGGGCTGCAACTCACGAATCGCAGCGGCAATGAAGGTCGAATCCACTCCCCCTGACAGAAACGCTCCTATCGGCACATCACTGCGAAGCCGCAAACGAACGGATTGCAAAACCCGCGCGCGGACGTCCTCCACGGCAGCATCACGGCAAGGAGGCTTGGTCCCGTTAGTCTTGATTCTCGGCTGCCAATAGCGCCATGTTCGCAAGCCGCTGCTCGGATCCAGCGAAAGCGCCTCACCCGCCATGAGCTTTCGTACACCTTGAAGGTGGGTCCGCGGCGCAGGCACATATCCCAAAGCGAGGAACTGCGCGATGGCAGGAACATCGAGGCGCTTGTCCAGACCGGGAAAGGGAAATAGCGCCTTCATCTCCGAAGCAAATGCAAGCCCTTTGCTTTGGTCCAAAGACGCGTAATACAGGGGCTTCTCGCCAAACCGGTCGCGGGCCAATAACAACCGCTGTTTCTTTTCGTCCAAAATGGCAAAGGCGAACATGCCATCCAGATCGTCAAGCAGAGCGTCACCCTTCTCTTCGTAAAGATGGACCAGCACCTCGGTATCGCTCTGGGTGCGAAAGCGATGTCCCTGGGCGATCAACCGTTCGCGGAGTTCAATATAGTTGTAGATCTCGCCATTCAGGATCACCCAAATCGTTTCATCTTCGTTGGCGATCGGCTGGGCGCCACCTTCAAGATCGATGATGGCAAGGCGAGTGTGGCCAAGCAGGCAACGTCCGCCCATGCGCGTCAGACACGCGCTTCCATCAGGCCCGCGATGCCGAAGAAGCCGGCACGCTTCGTCCGCCCACGCTTTTCCCGACGAGACCCGGTATCTCTCGACACTGCCCTCGCCGTACGCTCCATAGATTCCGCACATTAGCTTTTGTTGCGATCGTTTTTCTGACGACGTTTGGCGACTGCGTCCACGAACACACCTTCCCAATCTCGCGTAACTTTGTCCCAGTCGAATTGCAGGACATGCCGAGCGGCAGCAATAGACATCTTGAGCCGCAACTGAGAGTCGGTCAGCAGCAGACCCAGTTTCTCGGAGAGTTCGCTTTCCGATTTTACCAAGTACCCCGTTTCACCGTTGACAACATAGTCCGGACGATACTTCTCCATGGCGATCGCGGGCAGTCCGCAGGCTGCTGCCTGTCCCAGAACTTGCGGATGCCCTTCTTCCACACTTGGAAAAAGGAACACATCCGCCTGTCGCATTTCCTCAGCTAACTCCAACTGCGAAAGATGGCCAACGAAGGTGACGTTGCGGTATCCCAGTTCGTTCACCAGCGACCGGCAAGACTTTTCCTCCTCCGCATCACCCTTCCCCGCCAGTCGGAACTCAACCGAAGGCCAGTTAGCCGCCTCGCAAATGACGACGCCTACTCTCTTCCGAGCCTGAAACGACCCCGCATAAAGCACTGTGAGTCTCGATTCGGTCCGGCGAATCTCCGCAGGATGGAACAACTCCCGATTGATCCCGCTGTGAATTGTTGCGGTATCGACTCCGAAGCGATCGTGGACCGTCTGGGCCACGTACCGCGAGTTTCCGATAACACGATCCGCCTGGCGAATCGATCTGGCTAGCGGCGCTCCAACCGCGTCTCCATCGAGAGCCATGACGACATAGGTGACGAGAGCAACTCGAAGCCCCAGAAAACGCCGCAAAAACAGAAACGTGGTATCCAGCGGACCATAGCGGGGAAAAAAGTAAATATCGATATTCGGGACCAGCACATGACTGAGCCATCGTGCCGTATTTCCATGTCGCGCAGATTGCAGGATCTCGGTGTTTTCCCGCGCAAGAATCCGCGGATCGGGACGCCCGTCGCCGAGCAAAACGACCCTGAACCGATCGGGCGGCAGACGGCTAACGATCTCTTTCGCGGTCAGGTTTTGCGCGTTGGTGTTCGCTTCATCCGCGAACGAAGGCGTGAATAACGTCAGCATCAGGATTTATGGGTTACTCGCGGATGGCACAGTTACCACCTCGGCGGATTGCAGCATTTCGTCAAGCTTCACCGGCGCGATCGGCTGCCATAGACTCCGATAATCCGCACACCCAAACGGATCAACCATCTCGGGGATGTGCGGTATAGCGCTCGGACTCGTCAAGATTCGCGCAGCGCCGAACTTCTCATATTGCCGGCCGTAGCATTGCGTGTCGAGATCGAACCAGCCGCAGAGAAAACAGGGTATACCCGCCAGCGCACACTCCACGGCCACGCTCGATTCCACGGTCAGAGCAAACCAGATGCCACGCAGAAGCTTCTCAGAAATCGGCGCAGTAGAGATTTCCACCAGTTGCCGGTCATCCCCGGTCAAAATCCCGTCAATTAACCGGGACCGGTCGCTAGCTTCCTCGAAAGGATGCAGTTTTAGGACGACCTTCCGCCCATACTGGCGGGCAATCGCGCAAAGGCCCGGCAGCACTTCCCGATACAGCGACTCCGTACGGCCCGAATTGAGTTCATAGGGCTCCGAGAAAAACACAATCTGGCCGCCGGTCGCGCGCGATTCTCTCCAGGGGAGAGAAGGCGCGGAAGACAAGGAATGCTCCGCCAGCGGCGCACCGAGCACGATCCGGTCCTCTGGCACCCCGCATTGGTCGACCATGTAGTCTTTTTCCATCTCGCCCTTCGCCAGATAGAAATCGGAACAGACTCCGCAGAGCAACAGGTTGACGTCCAAAGCGCCGTGAGTGCAGTGGACGGTTCGCAATCCGCGGCCCCGCGCCAGCAAGACCGGCAAGCGAGTGTACGGATTATGTTCGTCCCCGCACAGAACGGAGACGATCTGCTCTTTCTCCAGCACCTCTCGCCAGGCATCGCGAATTCTCAATCCCATTCGCAGGGAGCGCTCAAAATCCGGAAACAGATCGACGGAATACGAAGTAACCGGATCCCGATTCGTTGGCTGCTGAAGTCTCGTGCGCAGCGCCCCCCAGCGCCCGATCAATGCGTCAATCTCGCGCTCCGTGGCTTGCTTTTGTGGCACGGGAACATAGGCCGCCAGCGGAGCGGCGTCCACATTGCCCGGAAGATTTGCAATCCGGCCATCGGCGCGCGTCGTCACCATCAGGAATCGCCGTTCTGGAAGCAGCCTGGCATATGCCGCTAACACGCGTGAAACATTCCTATACGCCGAAGGCAGCAAAATTTTGGGTTCCGGACTTGACCTTCTCCGCCCATGCAGAAGCCGCCGGAATCGATAGTCCGTATCCCACTTGTCGAGGGCAATCGCAATAATCTGTGCCCGACTCAACTTGCGAAAAGCTTTGGTGTATCGGTGGACCCGTGCAGAAAACGGCCCTGCCCGCTTGATAAACGGGACTACTTTGACGCCCAGCAGTTTGCCAAGCGTATCCGCCAGGCCGTGCTGGCGAGTAACGCGGACCTCAACCGGCGACTGTATCTCGGAGGAGATTCGCAGCAGCAGAAGGAACTCGTACACCCCCTGAAAACAGTCGGGCGCGAGCAGTTCCCACCAGTCAATTCCTTCCTCATCCACCAGGCAACCGCTTCCGGCGGCGCAAAGTTCCCGCAATCGGCGCACGCCTTCGTGCCACTCCGACCGGCTGTACAGTCCATAGACTGGACAGCCGACTTCCTCGGTCCAGACCGCATATTGGGTTGTTCCCGCCCATCCCAGATCCACGACGAGATCAAAACGAGAGGCGCTCCATTCCCCCGCAGTTGGTGAATCTTCCGGATGAACAAGCAGCACGCGCATTCGCGATTGAGCTTCTTTCTCGGCGGAGATTGCGAATTACAGATTTCGGAAAAAATCCATCGCGGACTATTCAGCGCGCCAGCAGCGCCCAACTCAGTGGTGTTCCCCGCTCCACATCGCAGGCCGCGCGTTTTCCCAGAACTTCGTTGAGATGACGGGGGTGCAATCCGTCCGCCGGACGTATCGAACGCACATTCCGCTCCGTAAACAATTCGCCGCTCCTTACATCTTCCACCACGAACAGCGAACGCCGAAACTTGAGGCTGTTAGCTTCGCGCGGCCCGGGAGCAAATTGCACCGCACCCAGAGCTTTCTCGGCCGTGCGCACCGCCGCCACCATTGCCTTGAATTCCTCGGGCTCAAGTGAGAACGCTCCGTCCGGCCCGCCATCCGCCCGCCGCAGGCAAAGGTGCTTCTCAATGATGCACGCTCCCAGAGCCACGGCGGCGACGGGAACCGCGATTCCCATCGTATGATCCGAAAGTCCTGCTGGACAACCGAAACGCCTCGCCAGCTCTGGGATCGTACGCAGGTTCGCCTCTTCGGCTGGAGCCGGATAAGCGCTCGTACACTTCAACAACGCAATTTCAGATGCACCCGCCCCGCGCGCCGCCTCCATTGCTTCCGAGATTTCTTCTTCGCTAGCCATCCCGGTCGAAATGATCAGCGGTTTCCCGGTACGAGCCATCTTCCGTATCAATCCGATATCCACTAACTCACACGACGCCACTTTGTGCGCCGGAACGTTCATCCGCTCAAGAAAATCGACGGCGCTATCGTCGAACGCGCTCGAAAACAAATGCATTCCAAGTTCGTCCGCAATCTTCTTCAGTTTCGGCTGCCATTCCCACGGCGTAAACGCCTCCTGGTAGAGGTCGTGAAGAGTGCGGCCATCCCACAGCGTGCCTCCCGTAATCCGAAAACACTCTTTGTCACTGCGCAGCGTGATCGTGTCGGCTGTGTAGGTCTGGAGCTTGACCGCATCGGCGCCGGCGTCCTTGGCAGCGCGAAGAATCCGTACCGCCTGATCGAAGTTCTGATTGTGATTGGCGGAGAGTTCAGCAACGATACAAACTGGCTGGCCGCTTCCTACCTTCCGGCCAGCGAGCTTGAGAGACTGCGGAAACTTTGTTTCGGACAGAATTCACTCCCCTGTTGGGTCTTTCAACTTCAACCTGGATGATAACGGCGACCGGGAGCACCTGCAACACACCGCGTCAGGTATTGAATCATTTATGATCTTGCCATGTTCGATTCCTCCTCACACTGGGATCAACTCCACGAAAACCCCCGATTCCGTCCAATTTATCCGAACGATCATGTGGTCCGTTTTCTGATGGCCAATCGCGAACTGCCGGAGAAACACCATCCGGCACGCTTCCTCGATATCGGATTGGGAGCTGGTCGCCATACGAAACTTGCTGCGGAGTTCGGGTTCCGGGCGTTTGGCGTCGATATTTCCTTCGTTGGTCTACAACACGCTCGCGAACGACTGCTCGCAGCGGGTTTGCAGGCGAGCCTGTCGCAAGCTTCGATGCTTGCTCTTCCCTACATCGATTGTAGTTTTGCGGCCCTCTTGAGTTACGGAGTGTTTTACTACGGCACTGCAAACGAAATGAGGCAAGCCATTGCGGAAGTACACAGAATCCTTGTTCCCGGAGGGAAAGCTCTTGTGGTCCTGAGGACCACCGACGACTACCGCTTTGGCAAGGGGGTACGACTCGGGCGCAATACATTTCAACTCACGATTGCCGAAACCAACGAGCTTCACAGCACCCAGCACTTCCTGGCTGCGGATGATGTGCCCGTGTACTTCGCCAGGTTTGCCTATATGGGCTTTGAGAAAACTGAGACGACCTTTGGAAACCGTAGCGGCATAAACTCCGACTGGCTGATTACAGTCGAGAAGTAGTTCCGCCTGGGATGGAACTCTGGGCTGGGTTCTGCTGCTGCGCAACCTCTGCGGGAGTGAACGGCGTGCGACGTCCACTTCGAATGATCGCCAGGGCATTCTCTCCTTCGTTGAACAGCAGGTCGAGGATGCTGGCATGCGACTGGAATGGAGGAAAGAGCTGGCGGTAAATAGGGTGCTCGTAGTGCTGGAAGACTGGATCGATGCCCCGGTCAGTGAGGATGGGCAACTCGTCCAGCAGATAAATGGCCGATCCCAGCGGCGAAACGTGAGTCGTCGCGCCTGACAAACTACAGACCTCCGCCACCAGATGAGTTCGCTTGCCATGAACCCCAAGCTCGGAAGACCTGACGACTGGCGTGTTGATCCCCAACTCCTCCTCCAACCAGCGGAACAGAGTAATCGTCAACTCGGCGAGGCGAAGGCTCGACGATGCTGACCGCAGAAATTCACTCAACACGGGGTAATACCTGTCGAAGAACGGAGCGCGACGATAATTCAACTCCACGGCAAGCAAGTGTTTGCGCCAAAAATCCGCTACCCGAATCTCCACATCCACGATGTGCTGACCGGCCCGGCCCCGAAACACGACGGGCACGGTGAGCCAGAGCAGCCCCGTCGGAGTCTTGATCCGGTTGCGCTGCTGCCATGACCGGTCCTCAAACTGCACGGTGTCCAGCAGCACGAACTTGTCCACCTGGTCGAGCAGATCGAAATAGCCGATCCACGGCAGATACGTCGGCTGCATGGTTGCGATCTTCACGACCCGCTCCCAAAGAGCACATAGCGATCCGCGATTTTTTGAAATCCGAGGGACTTCCATAGCGCCGACGCTGCCACCAGCCCTCCGATTACTTCGAGCTGTATTTTGGATGGAGCATGTACCCAGAGTTCACGAATCGCTTTGATGGCGCACGCTTTAGCAACTCCGCGCCGGCGAAACTCCGGCACAACGTAGAGGGCGTAGATAACTCCCGTCATACGCGGAAGAAACCGGTGCTTCTCCAGCCCGAACAGAACGAATCCTGCCCGTTTCTCATCGCAAACAATCCAGCGAAGAAAGTACTGCGGGTTCGCCATGATGGTCGGGAAATAGTTCTCTTTCCAATCGTTCTGCGGAACAAAACCAGGATTCAATTCGGAGAAATATTCAATCGCCATGCACAGAAACTCTTCCTGCCCCAAAGGTGTGATGGGAGGCATGCCAACCACGAATGCGCCCCCGCCTTTCATCGCTTCGACAACCCGTGCTGCTCCCAAGCCGTCGACCAGCGAGCGGCCCAGGCTCGTCATGCGTTCCCGCGCGTCGCGCGAATCGACCAACTCTTTCACCGAATCCACAAGCTTTGCCCGGTCAAAGTGGCGAGTCTCACCCATGTCCACCACCGCCCCGCGATGCGACAAGGCCCGTATTATCTGCGGTTGCATGATATTTCTAGAATAGCTCAATACCGCACAACCCATGGAAAGAAGCTCCCACAGCGTTCCGCCCGCGACGGTGATCGCCTGGTCGGAATCCTTCATGAACTGCGCCATGCCTGGAGGGTTGAATACGGTTCGGAGATTGCTCGCCCTCACCTTTCGCAGCTCATCTACTTTGTCGTAGCCGGCTCCCACGATCGCCGTAACTTCAAGATCGGAACAGTGCACCAGAGCGTTGGCGATTTTCGGCGTCAGATTCTCCGGATCGCTTCCACCGAGGGTTAAAAGAATCCTGTTGCCCGTTTGGCGAATCTCCTTTTCTTCGGTTTCCTGCCTGAACTCGCGACGCAGCAAAACGTAAGACGGGCCCATCAACAGTCGTGCGGTCGCGCCTAGTTTTCGATACGGCTCCGCATCGTCAAGATCCGGATTCACGATTAGATCGGCAGGAAAAGACTCCCGGTCGGCAAAGTCATCGATCAGCAACACTCGAAAGCCTGCGGTGCGAACCGTCTCCAGAAAATCACTGCCAAAGCGATCGCCGTCGATCACGACCCAATCGGCGCCCAGTCGTTGAGCCAGGGCAACGGTCTCAGCCGCATCCTCGGGACCGCCGGGTTTTGCATGAATCCGGTTCACTGATAGCGCTTCTGCGGTCACACGCGGCAAAAGCGCATCCGGCAACTCTGCCTCGGCAAGAGTTGCCGTGCCGCCGGCGTCTTGCCAGGCTTGGGCTAGAGCGAGGCAGCGCATCACATGTCCAGTTCCTATTGCGAGACTGGCATCGGCCCGAATCAGAAGTACGCCTGGTTTCATCGGCTCTCGCAAGTCTCCATAAGCCTCGTTCTCCCCTCATCCGCAGCGCCGAACAAAGCTTGGGCGCGACCAAGCGGACCTAGCCAGCTTCCTATTTTCTACGCAAAAGGAATATCGAGTCCACATTGTCGTTTTCCAGATAATTCAGTTTCTGCTCCGCGACCAGTTCCAGATCAGGAAAGCTCTCCGTGTATAGCCGCACATCGATCGCCGATTTCACAGCCCGGTCCACATCGGGATCGGCGTAGCCCAGAACACACGCACCAATCCCCATCATGCTCATATCGATGTAGGTCTTGCCGTCCAGGTCCGTGACTTCCGTTCCGCGCGCGCTTGCGAAATAAGACGGCCACTGTTGCGGCAAGTACATCGATGGACGCTTCGCCAGGAGCTGCGTCCCCCGGGAATGATTCTCCGGGCTTTATCGAACAATTCCCAACCCTTTATACGACAATACTTCCTATTCTTCGAATACGGCGCGATGGTGCTCGCCCTCAATAAGATGCTCGTTGGGCTTAATAATTTCCGGTTTTCTCTGAAGTAAGTCGATAATATCGGCGAGGTGGAAGACCTCGCCTTCGGCGAACAA
>JBAVAA010000227.1:0-2477 GCA_049585515.1 Terriglobales bacterium
CAGCTTGAGAGTGATGTCATCCATTGCCGCCATCGTGCCACCCGCGCGCGGGTCGGCCAATGCCGCCTCGCTCATATAGCGCCGGTGAATGCGAGCATTGATTTCTTTTGCGCTTTCGCCCGAGATAACCTCTGCCCAGCACACGGCCACCAAACCTCGCTCCGCTGCGGGCTCCCTTATGTCAATCATGATTGAGGCGTTCGGGCGCGCCGTTAAATTGCGAGCCTTCCGGCTCCGCGAGAAAGTCGCCACATACAAATTGCTGCCTTCGGACAAATACCAAACCGCCGTAAGGTGAATCGAGCCGTCTTCATTCTGTGTCCCCAAACTGGCGATGAAACGTCCGGTTAGAAATTCTTCAGCCCCGGATGGTGGATTGCCTTGCATAGGTATCGGAACCTCCAACGCGCAAATGATACATTACGTTTCTCGGTTCGTTCGACTCCTGGTTGATAAAGTCTCGACGGGTCAATTTTTCAGCGGCTTGCGCAAGTCGACGCCCGTCATTTCCTTCGGCTCGGGAATCCCGAGCATCCCAAGAATCGTCGGCGAAATATCCCGCAGCGAACCATTCGGCCTCAGAGTGTACTGCGAGGCATCTTCCGCCATCACAATAAACGGCACCGGATTCGTAGTATGCGCCGTATGTGGACCCCCGGTTGCGGGATCGATCATCATTTCGGCATTGCCGTGGTCAGCCGTGATCAGCATCGCTCCACCCTTGGCGCGCACCGCTTTCTCGATCTCGCCCAGGCAGGCATCCACCGTCTCGACGGCCTTGATCGTCGGCTCGATCTTGCCCGAGTGTCCGACCATATCGGCGTTGGCAAAGTTAGCGATGATGACGTCGAATGTCCCCTCGTTCGTGGCTTTGACAACCGCTTCGGCAACTCCAGCCGCGCTCATCTCAGGCTTCAGATCGTAGGTTGCGACCTTCGGCGATTGGATCATAATGCGATCTTCGCCCGGAAAAGGCTGTTCGACTCCGCCGTTAAAGAAGTAGGTAACGTGCGCATATTTCTCCGTCTCCGCCACACGCAGGTTGCGCATCTTCAAACCGTCCATGACGTTCGCCAGGATATTGGCCATCGACTCCGGCTGAATCACCACCGGCAGGTCGAAGTTCTTGTCATATCGCGTCATGCAAACATACTTCAGGTTCTTCGGCACGCGGTCTCGCGGGATGGCCGCATCAAGATCGGCTGCGCCCGGCAAATCGCTGCCGCCTTTCGCGTTCAACCCGCTGTTGCGGCACAAGGCACGCGTAATCTCGCGCACGCGGTCAGCCCGAAAATTAAAGCAGATGCAGGAATCGTCGTCGCCGATTCTCGCAAGCGGTTCGCCTCGCGCATCGGTACACACAAACGGCACCACGAATTCGTCGGTCACGCCCTTGTTGTAAGACTCTTTCACCCCCTGCACCGCGTCCGCGTAAGCGCCGCCCTCGGCTTTGCCCTCGACCATCGCGCTGTAAGCTTTGGCGATGCGATCCCAGCGCCGGTCGCGGTCCATCGCATAGTAGCGCCCGCTGACGCTGGCAATCTTGCCGGAGTTGTATTCCCGCATCTTCTGCTGCAGTTGCTCGAGATAACCCACGCCGTTGGTAGGAAGAGTGTCGCGCCCATCCATGAAAGCATGAACAAAGACGTGGTCGACTCCCTGCTGCTTGGCCATTTTGAGCAGCGCGTACAGATGTTCCTGCCTAGAATGCACACCCCCATCCGACAGCAACCCAAAGAGATGAAGCTTGCGGCCGCCGGTGCGGGCGTTCTTCATGGCTTCAACCAGCACCGGGTGCGAAAAGAATTCTCCGTTCTGGATCATCAGGTCGATGCGCGTAATGTCCATATGCACAATCCGCCCGGCGCCAATATTCAGGTGGCCGACTTCGCTATTCCCCATCTGCCCTTCCGGCAATCCGACAAACGGCCCGCTGGTGTGAATCAAAGTGTTCGGATATTCGCGCAGCAACCGGTCATACGTTGGCTTGCGCGCCAGGGCGATGGCGTTGGCCTTGCTTTCGGCCCGGTATCCCCAGCCGTCGAGGATGATAAGAACGAGAGGTTCAGGACGAGGCATAAAATCGCTTCTTGCTCCTGGCTTTTGGCTGTCAGCTCTCAGCGAAGAGATCTTCGCAGCAATCAAGACCCGAAAAGCTCCTGTTCCAATCTCGTGCGCTCAATATTCAGATAACTCGCAACATCGGAAAGGATTGCGCTGAGAGTGCCCAGCCGAAGGCTTCGATGATCAGGAACCGTAATCTGATGCGGATGACCGCGAAGGCTCGACTTCAAGCGAATGTGGCTGCCTACTTGTCGAGTGCGTTCGTAGCCGTACCGCTGCAGCAGCCGGGTGAGTTCGTGACCGGAAAGATCACGAGGCAATCTCAAGCCGAAATGACCTCGTCTTTTACCGTGTGCAGTCGGATTACGGGCGGTATCTTGCCCTCATCAAAGTGACAGCGGACCGCCTCCCGC
>JBAVAA010000228.1:0-2775 GCA_049585515.1 Terriglobales bacterium
GGATTGTATCGATTGAGTAATTTACTTCTGCCGCGCTTTGCTGGGCGGGACCTTTTCGACTTCGCTCAGGGCTGGCTCCTGATGCGACCGATCCTACGTGGTTCGTTGTGGATTCCGGCGCCTCCAACAGCGAGGGCACAAATCCCTTTTCGTCCAGCGTTGCCAGAGCCACCATGGCATAGCGGTGGATGAACGCGGTGAGCGGGTGTTTCTGTTTGTGCGGAGGAACATTCGCCGGGACAAACAGCACTTGCCGCAACGAGTACCGATTGGCAGCCGCCTGGGCGAGGGCGAGGTGTCCGTGATGGATGGGGTCGAAAGTGCCGCCGAAGAATCCTATGTTCATTCCCGTAAATTCCTGTCTTCCAGCTGTCGAACTGCGTTCGGCCGGACAGCCGCGGGCAGCTGTCCCTACGCGAATGTCCGCTAGTGTCGTCGTTACTGGTTTCTCTTGCAAGTCCTGTTGCACCTTTCATGTGCAGGTTGTTGTACTTCTGGCCAGTATGGGACAGCAAAAAGCGGCTGGACTGGCGTAACTCGCTCGCCGAGCGGTCTGCGCATAGCATGAATCTACGCGTATGAAACTCCCCTTCATCCGCACTTTCGCAGCCGCTCCGGCACGCGCTCCCATTCTGCGCTACGGAGTCGCTCTGCTGAGCACGGTTCTGGCGCTGATCCCAACCTTGTTCTTCTCCGATATCGCAGAGAGCCGTCTGGTCGTGTTTGCTGTCGCCGTGATGGTGAGCGCCTGGTACGGAGGATGGAAGCCCGGACTTGCAGCCACCACCTTTGCGCTCACGGTCAGCGCCTACTATTCACTTAATGGAGAACAGACTCCGCGCGAGTATCACACGGCAATTGCTCACCTTGCATTGTTCTTTGCCGTGGCATTGCTGATCTGCTGGTTCAATGCCGCCCTCCGGGCGACGCAGGAAAGCCTGCACCGGTCCGAGATTAATTTTCGCTCGTTGGTGATGAACGCGCCCTACGGCATCTGCCGCTGCGACGCCCTGGGGATCCTGCACGACGCAAACCCCGCGCTGGTAGCCATGTTTGGTTACGACAATGCGGCTGAGCTCACCGGCAAGCATCTCGGAAGCCTATACGCCGATGCCCAGCAGTGGTTTCGAACGGCCGATTATTTTCACGCCCGAAAAGAGTTCAACAACCTGACCACGGAGTGGGTCCGTAAGGATGGCTTGGTCATGGTTGCGCGCATTTCCGGCCGCTTGATCACGAATGGCAAAGACGAGGGTAGCTTTGAGATTTTCATGGAAGACATTACCGAAACACGCATGTTGGAGCTGCAATTCCGGCAGGCGCAAAAAATGGAAGCCATCGGCCGCCTAGCCGGCGGCATCGCGCATGACTTCAACAATCTGCTGATGGTGATCTCCGGATACTCCGAGTTTCTGCTCGAGCGCCTCGGACCCGACCCTCGCCTGCGCGGTCCGGCTCAGGAGATTTCCAATGCCACGGAGCGCGCCACGTCTCTCACCCGGCAATTGCTTGCTTTCAGCCGCAAACAGATGCTTACCCCGAAGGTGCTTGACCTGAACGAGGCGGTCAACGAGAACCTGAAGATGCTCACCCGCATGATCGGCGAGGATATCGATCTGGTCATGGTTCCGGGGCCCGCGCTCGGGGCGATGCGCGCCGATCCCAGCCAGATCGACCAGGTCATCATGAACCTTGCCGTCAACGCCCGCGACGCCATGCCGCAGGGCGGCAAACTTACCATCGAGACGGCCAACGTCACGCTCGACGAAAACTTCGCGCGGACCCACGCCCCCCTCACCGCCGGCGACTATGTGATGCTCGCCATCAGCGACACCGGCGTCGGAATGGACAGCGATACGCGGTCGCGAATCTTCGAACCTTTTTTCACCACCAAGGGTGCGAAGGGCACCGGTCTAGGCCTTTCCACGGTCTACGGCATCGTGAAACAAAGTGGCGGCTTTATCTTCGTGGACAGCCAGCCGCAGCGCGGCACCGCTTTTCGCGCGTATTTTCCGCGAGTCGATGGCAAGGAAGATGCCACTGCGGCCGAGGTTCCTCTCGGTCTTCCACGCGCTGATCGGGGAAATGAAACGATTCTTCTCGTCGAAGATGAAACCAATCTGCGCCGTCTGGCCCGCCAGTATCTGGAACGGCAGGGCTACAAGATTCTCGAAGCCGAGGACGGCGCTGCCGCTTTGCAAATTGTCGATGGCCACAAGGGCGCTATCGATCTCCTGCTGACCGACATCATCATGCCCGGGATGAATGGGCGGGAACTGGCTGCGCACATCACCAAACTGGTCCCGGCGATTCGGGTCCTCTACATGTCGGGTTACACCGAGAATGTGGTGGGTCACGACGGCATGCTTGACGCCGGCGTTAACCTGCTGCAAAAGCCATTCAGCCTCCCCGCTCTGAAGGACCGCGTCCGCGAGGTGCTGGATTCTGAACCTATTCCCCTGGAGGTCATTATGTCGTCCCGCACCAGCTCAAGTGCTGTTGAAAAGAAGATTCCCCCGTTCCGAGCTCGCCGTTTTAACCTTCATCTGCCACTGCGCTATCGCCCGCTCGGAGAAAAGAGCTGGCGTCCGGGCACCACGGAGAACATCAGCCGCTCCGGATTGCTCTTTCAGGCGCAGGAATTGCTGCATCCGAATGCGCTAGTCGAGATCAGCCTTGTCCTGCCTGCAGAAATCGCCGGGCTGGCCGCGACCGAAGTGATTTGTCGCGGGGAGGTGGTCCGCTCCATCGAATCGCGAGGGCAAAGGCAAGGGC
>JBAVAA010000229.1:0-5004 GCA_049585515.1 Terriglobales bacterium
GCCCATTACCGTGTTCAGCCAGTTCCCGTTGGAGAGTCCGGATTTCGAGCGCGTCATCCGGATCGCTGGTTCACAAGACGGTTTTTATGACAAGACGCTCTTCTTTCAGCAAACACCTTATGAGCGGACATTGTTTATCGACGCGGACATTCACGTCGCCGAGCCCGTTCCTGAGTTGTTTACGCTGCTGGATCAGTTTGATTTTGCGGCAACGCATGAAGAATATCTGGACACAGATTGGTGGCATCGCTATCCTCGGCCCGATATTCCGCCGAGTTTTCCGGAGTTCAACACCGGCATTCTGGTTTACCGGCGATCGCCGCAAATGGATCGCGCCCTGAAGGACTGGTCGGATCTCTATCGGGCATTCCTTGAAAGTCATCCCGGCCAAAAAATGAACGATCAGCCCTTTTTTCGGGCCGCCGTTTACGGCAATCCGGTGCGCATCGCCACACTGACCAGGGAATACAATTGTAAGTTTCGCGGGCAGGGATATCTGAATGGGAGCGTGAAAATGTTTCACGGTCACGTCGATCTTAAGCTGGAGCGGGCCTTCTTACACAAAGCCATTGATGTTATCAATGCCAGCTGCAAGCCGCGGGTTTACATTGCGGGGAGAGTGTACGAACAAAGACTGGTGGGCCGCATTCTGGACCGTCGAAAACCAGGATTGGTTGGGCGGTTTCCGCTACTTCCCGAGCCGATCCTCGTGGCGGGCGCTAAACGCCTGCGGCAAATGTTGAAGGAACGCGGGGCGCGGAGAATGCTGCTCAAGTTAATTGGACGCGAGGAAGGCACCGCGACTGGGTGAGGTGCATCACCAGAGGCGGCTCGACCAGGCGCCCGGTTACTTTGCCGGCTCAAACGACTCCAAAGCCCGCTTGGCGAACCGCTGCGAAAGCCCCGGGAGAAACGGAATTTCTAGCCTACGTGGCCGTTATTACTCTGGGTAACCGCCATCGCTCTGCTGGCCCCAACCGGACCGTTGCGGTTGGATGGAAGTTTATTTATCTCTTTGCCATTCCCGATACGCTTCGCTCTTGCCAATCCCGCGCTCTTTGGCCACTTTTTTTAGCGCAGCTTTTTCGTCGGCCTTGTCGGCGGACATAATTTCGCGCACGCGCTGGGCCAGGCTTATCGTCTCAGATGCTGCTGCGGACGCGCCTTCTTCGGCTTTGGCGATCAGCAGCGTGATTTCTCCTTTAATATCTCCCCGGGCTTTTAGTTGTCCGTGAATGTCTTGCGCGCGGCCACGGAGGAATTCTTCGTGGATCTTCGTTACTTCGCGGGCTACGACCACGTGGCGGTCGTTCCCCAGGATTTCGACTACATCGGCGAGCGTCTCCAGCAAACGGTGCGGAGCTTCGTAAAACACCTGGGTGCGCGGAGAGTTTTTCACGCTTTCGATCAGCTTGCGGCGCTGTCCGGCCTTGGCGGGCAGAAATCCGCTGAAGCGGAACGAATCTGTGGGCAGGCCGCTCGCGGCCAGCGCTGCTAGAAACGCGGACGGTCCGGGAATCGGTACCACCGGTACGTGATGCCGGATGGCCAGTGCGATCAGACGAAATCCCGGGTCGGAGATGCCGGGCATACCCGCGTCGGTGACGAGCGCGATCTGGGCGCCGCCTTCGAGGTCCACGACCAGCTCTGCGGCCTTGGTCATCTCGTTGTGCTCGTGATAACTCACCAATCGCGTCTGGATACCGTAATGGCTGAGCAGTTTCAGGGTCTGCCGCGTGTCCTCGCAGGCGATCAGGTCGACTTCTTTGAGCACGCGTAGCGCGCGCAATGTGATGTCTTCGAGATTGCCGATGGGTGTGGCGACCAGGTAGAGCGATGATCCTGGTCCTAAAGTGGCACGGTCGTTCGTGGTTTCGATTTGTGCTTCCGCTCGCATGTTGGAAGTTTAACAAGAAAGCCTTAAAAGAGAATCGGGGTGATCGGGTCATTGGCTGATCGGATCATTGAAAGTCAAAGGCAAAGGAAGTTTTTGACTTTCAATGGGCGGCTCACCCGATGTTCTCCGAGCGAACCATCCGCATCAACTCCTAGCTTCGCCTTTCATTCGCTTCGTGTTAAACTGACCAAA
The DNA here is from genome assembly GCA_049585515.1 of Terriglobales bacterium. Classification (GTDB taxonomy): domain Bacteria; phylum Acidobacteriota; class Terriglobia; order Terriglobales; family Acidobacteriaceae; genus Acidiflorens. The sequence goes on from JBAVAA010000229.1 coordinate 2,090, forward strand.
ACTGATGTGACGGCCAACACTTCACGCTCCAGCCCGCGGGTGTAGGCTACGGGGATTCGTACCCCAATTCCAGACTCAGAAATCATTAGGAGCAGCCATCATGGCCGACGAGCGTAGCAGGTTAGAAGAGCGCAATACCGAGCGCAATACCGAGCGCAACATTGAACGTAATAGCGAGCGGGTCAAGGCAATCGATCTCGCGTTTGCGCAGATTGAGAAGCAGTTTGGCAAGGGTTCCATCATGCGGTTGGGGTCGAAGGAAGCCATCGTCCCCATCGCGGTGATTTCAACGGGTGCGATTTCGTTCGATGCCGCGCTGGGCGTGGGTGGCGTGCCGCGCGGGCGGGTCGTCGAAATCTTTGGCCCCGAGTCATCCGGCAAAACGACCATTGCCCTGCAAGTGATTGCCGAGGCACAAAAGGCTGGAGGCATGGCGGCGTTCGTCGATGCCGAGCATGCGCTCGATCCGGGCTATGCCAAGAAGCTGGGCGTGGACGTCGATAACCTGCTGGTCTCGCAACCCGACTATGGCGAGCAGGCGTTGGAGATTACTGAGGCGCTGGTCCGCTCGAATGCAATTGATGTGCTGGTGGTGGACTCGGTGGCGGCGCTCGTCCCGAAGGCCGAACTCGATGGCGAAATGGGCGACAGCCACATGGGCCTGCAAGCGCGCCTGATGTCGCAGGCTCTGCGCAAACTGACGGGGACGGTTGCCAAGTCGCGCACCTGCCTCATTTTCATCAACCAGATCCGGGAAAAGATCGGCGTGATGTTTGGCAATCCCGAGACTACGACGGGCGGACGCGCGCTGAAGTTCTATTCGTCGGTGCGAATCGACATCCGTCGCATCGCAGCCATTAAAGAAGGAGACGTGGTCACGGGCTCGCGCACACGAGTCAAGATCGTGAAGAACAAAGTGGCGGCACCCTTCCGCGAAGCCGAGTTCGACATTCTTTATGGTCAAGGCATCTCGCGCGAAGGCGACTTGCTGGATATCGCGGTGGCGCAGAATATCCTGGAGAAGTCGGGCTCGTGGTTCAGCTACAAAGGCGAGCGCATCGGGCAGGGACGCGAGAACGCACGTGCCTTCCTGCAGGAAAATAAAGACACCCTGGTGAAGCTCGATGCCGAAGTGCGCAAGGCGCTGGGATTGACCGCGGCGGCGGGCCCGACTCCGGCGGCGGTTCCGACGCAGGCTACGGGGACGCAGGGACGGGTGACTACCATGCCGATGGCTGCGGAAGCGGCGAAGGTGCCGGCGGCGAGGAGATAATCATGCTTGCGTAGGGGCGGACGCATTCGTCCGCCTCCCTCGCTCCACAGCCCTGTAAGTCGATCATGCGGAGTTTCAAAAAAGTTTAGTGCGGTTTCATGCGACCCAGCAGCATCAGGACAGATCGCAGAACGAAGAACACACCGGCAACCCTGAAAATGACCGTCATAATCTTGGTGTTCCGCGCTCGCCATTCGGTAGTTGGCGGCGGGTTGAAGTTGGGGTGACGTTCACGCAACCCAGTGGTCCAGGCGTTGTAGCGGATGGATAGAGGCGAGGCCCAATAGATCAGAGCCACTCCTAAGAAAGCGAATCCGATGTCTATAGCCCAATTCATAGTCTTGGTCTGCGCGTTTCGCACTAATAGTCCCACCAACTCCTTCAAATTCCAAGTCGTCCGCTAAGACGAGTTTCATAAATGGTCCAATTGCCATCCCCGCCAGCCCCCGCATACAATCCTCCTTTCTTAGAACGAGGGCCCCTGTGAAGCGCATCAAAGCCATCTATCCCGGATCGTTCGATCCTCCCACCAACGGGCATCTGGATCTGATTGAACGCGGCAGCAAGATTTTCGACGAACTGGTCGTGGCGATTCTCCGCAATCCCGAGAAGGACCCGCTGTTCAGCGTCGCCGACCGCCGCAAGATGCTGGAGGCGATGACTGCGGGATTTGACAACGTCTCGGTGGACACTTTCGAGGGCCTTACAGTGGACTACGCGTTGCGGAGCGAAGCACAGGCGATTCTGCGCGGCATTCGCGCGATCAGCGACTACGAATACGAACTCCAGATGGCGCTGATGAATCGCAAACTTCATCCTGGCATGGAGACGGTGTTCATGATGCCGGCCGAAAAGTATTCCTACCTGAGCTCACGGTTGGTTCGCGAAATCGCGCAACTCGGTGGATCCATCGAATGCCTGGTGCCCGAGCTTGTCGAGCAGAAGCTTCGTGAGAAAATGGACGTAGCTCATAAATTCGCGAACGGCAAGCAGCCCACCGGCAAAATGCCTTCGGAAGGCAAGAGCAAGTCCAGAAAAAAGAAAGCTTGAGAACATAGCATGAGCACAGTAACAACTCCCGTCACTCATCCGGTCCTCCTGACGGAACGGATCAATCGCATTGAGCCCTCGGCGACCATGGCGGTGGTGGCCGACGCCGACAAGCTGCGCCAGCAGGGTATTGACGTCGTCGATTTCGGCGCGGGCGAGCCCCATTTCACTACGCCGCAGCACGTCAAGGACGCCGCCATTGCCGCCATCCAGGCCAATTTTTCGAAATACACGCCCGTCGGCGGCACGGCTGAGTTGAAGGACGCCATTGTGCATCGTCATGCCGTGGACTTCGACTCCGATTACCGGCGTGAAGAAGCCGCGGCTTCGGTGGGCGGAAAACACGCCCTGTTCAACGTCATTTCGGTGCTGGTCGATCATGGCGATGAGGTCATTCTTCCGGTCCCCTACTGGGTTTCGTTCAAGGACATGGTCTGTTATGCCGGCGGCAAATGTGTCCTCCTGCAGAGCGACGAGTCGCAGGGCTTTCGCGTTACTGCCGACATGGTGGCGAAATTAGTGACGCCGAAGACCAAGCTCATCATCCTGAATTCACCCTCCAATCCTTCCGGAGCCGTGATCAGCCCCGAGG
>JBAVAA010000230.1:0-6904 GCA_049585515.1 Terriglobales bacterium
ATTTAGAAGCGTCGTGGTTTCAAATCACAAATTACAAATTGCCAATTACAAATTCTATGTCCGACCCTAAGTCTTTCCACATGTCTCCCGAGGAGTTCCGCCGCCAGGGCCACGCGGTCGTGGACTGGATCGCCGATTACCATTCGCGCATTGAAAGCTTTCCCGTGCTGTCGCGCGTACGGCCAGGAGAGATTCGGTCGAAGCTCCCACCAAGCGCGCCAGAGCGCGGCGAGACGTTCGAACAGATTCTTGGCGACATGGAGCGCGTCGTCCTTCCCGGCATCACGCACTGGCAATCGCCGAACTTCTACGCATTCTTTCCCGCGAACGCTTCCGGGCCGGCCATTCTCGGTGATCTTCTTTCCGCCGGACTGGGCGTGCAGGGCATGCTCTGGTCCACCAGTCCGGCCTGCACAGAAGTGGAAACTCATGTACTCGACTGGCTCGTCCCCATGTTGGGACTGCCGGACAAATTTCTCTCCACTCGCGCCGGAGGCGGAGTAATCCAAGACACGGCCTCGAGCGCTTCGCTTTGCGCGCTGCTCGCCGCCCGCGAACGCGCCACACAGTTTGCCAGCAATCGCAAAGGGGGCGATGGACGGCTGATCTCCTATTGCTCCACGCAGACACACTCCTCCATCGAAAAGGCAATCAAGATAGCCGGCATGGGCTCGGACAATCTGCGGCAGATCGAAGTGGACGAAAACTTTGCCATGCGTCCGGATGTTTTGGCGCGCCAGATCGAATCGGACATCAAGGCCGGCCTGATTCCCTGCTTCGTATGCGCGACGGTGGGCACGACATCTTCCAACTCTATCGATCCAGTCCGCGAAATTGGTGATATCTGCCGCAACCACAATTTGTGGCTGCATGTGGATTCCGCCATGAGCGGAACGGCCGCGCTCTGCCCGGAATTTCGTTTCATTAATGATGGCGTTGAATTGGCGGACAGCTACGTTTTCAATCCGCACAAATGGATGTTCACGAACTGCGATTGCAGCGTCTTCTATGTCGCCGACCGGCGGCACTTGATTCAGACGCTCTCGGTGGTGCCGGAGTATCTTCGCAACCAGGCAAGCGAGTCGGGCGCGGTCATTGATTACCGCGACTGGCACGTCCCGCTGGGGCGGCGCTTTCGGTCGCTCAAACTCTGGTTCGTCATCCGGCACTACGGGATCGAAGGCTTGCAGCATCATATTCGCGAGCACGTTCGATTGGCACAGCAATTTGCCGACTGGGTGCGCGAGGACTCGCGTTTCGAAGTCGCCGCGCCCGTCCGGCTCAATCTGATCTGCTTTCGGTTGCGCGCCGGGGATGAAGCCAATCAACTTCTGATGGACCGGCTGAATGGCAGCGGCGATCTTTACCTTACGCATACCAAGTTGGACGGCAAATTCACCCTTCGACTCTGCGTCGGCCAAACGAACACTCAGGCGCGGCATGTGGAGCGGGCTTGGGAGCGAATTCAGCAAGAGGCGGGGAAGCTTGGGAATTCCTGAGACAATTCTTGAGACAAGGTAAGCAGTATGCCACGGGAAATTTCAGCAGGCGGCGTTGTAGTGCGGCAGATTTCTGGAGTCTTGAATGTCGCGCTGATTGAGCCCCAGAAAGAGACGAAGGAAACGCAGGAACCCGCTAAGACGTCGCGCAAGCGCACTCGCGCCGTGCTTACCCTTCCCAAGGGCCTGGTGGATCTCGGCGAGAAGCCCCAAGCTGCGGCGGTGCGGGAAGTATTCGAAGAGACCGGGATTGTCGCTGAGCCGGTCACCAAACTTTCCGACACCAAGTATGTTTATGTTCGCACGTGGGGCGATGGGGCGCGCGTTTTTAAAATTGTGAGTTTTTATCTGATGCGCTATTTGTCGGGGGAAATCGACGACCTCGCGGCGGATATGCGAATCGAAGTTAAGAAGGCTCTATGGGCGCCGCTCGCCGAGGCGGGCAAACAGCTTGCTTACGGCAACGAACGCAAGGTGCTGCGTCAGGCTCAAGATTACCTGGAAACTCGGGGCCTGGCTTGATCAAAATGGGCGCGCTGAACTCTGTTAGAATCGCCGAAATCGATGGTCGTTGAAGACTAAAGTTCCATGGAGTGGAGTAGCGCATGCGCCGATGGTTGGTGTTTTTGGCTGGATTGGTTTTGACGGGAATTACTGTGTGGTATTCGCCTGCGGCTTCATTGCGGGCAAGCGCGCCGGATTCTGAGTTGAAGGGCGCTTTCCGGCGTCCCGAAAAGAATGGATGGACGTTCGTTCATCTGCAGGGGACGCCGCACCAGATCGGCTTTCAGAACGGCTATCTGCTGGCGGCCGAGATTGAAGACATCCTGAAAGTCACAATCCTTGAAACCACGCACGACAATAAGAAAGATTGGCAGTTTTTTCGCGATGCCGCGCGGAACATGATGTGGCCGCACATCGAGCAGGAGTATCGCGAAGAACTGCAGGGGATCGCCGATGGCGTGAATGCCCACGGCGTGAAATCGGGCGCCAAGATTGACCTCTGGGATGTCGTCGCTTTGAACGCAGCCGAGGAATGGAGTTACTACGTCAAGGAATACGACCGGCTGCACGGGATCAAGTCGGCTTCGCTGGCGACTCCCGAGCATTGCAGCGCGTTTGTGGCGACGGGGAGTTACACGAAAGATGGCAAGATTGTCATCGCCCACAATAACTGGACTAACTACCTGGACGGCGAGCGCTGGACGATTATTTTCGACATTGTTCCGGCCAAGGGCAAACGCATGCTCATGGACGGCCTGCCGGGGGTCATCCACAGCGCCGACGATTTTGTGGAGAACTCCTCGGGAATCGTGATCACGGAAACTACGATTGGCCATTTCTCTGGCTACGACCCGGAGGCGATTCCGGAATTTGTGCGGGCGCGCAAGGCGGCGCAATATTCGGCTTCGATCGACGATTTCGCACGCATCATGAAAGACGGCAATAATGGCGGCTATGCTAACACTTGGCTAATCGCCGATGCCGGGAAGAATGAAATTGGCGAACTCGAGTTGGGATTAAAGAACGTTACGCTGAAAAAGAAGACCGACGGATATTTCGTGGGCTCGAATTTCCCAATCAACGAGAAGCTGATTCGTGAAGAGACTGACTTTGATGTACACGATATGAGCGCAAGCGCCAACGCCCGCCACACGCGCTGGGAACAGCTCATGGCGGAAAATAAAGGCAAGATCGACTTGGCCGCGGCCGAGCGCTTTCTGGCCGACCACTACGATACGTTTGAGAATAAGGTGGATGCAGACGAACGGACATTGGACGGGCACATCGACCTTTCGCCGCGAGGCTCCGAGCCTTGGCAGCCACCTTTCGGAATGGCTGGCGCGGTCCAGAATAAGGCGGCCGACGCTCGTCTGGTGTCAGAAATGAGTTTGGTTGCCGCCGCAGGTCATGCCTGCGGCATGGATTTCAAGGCGGCCGATCATGTGCGCGCGCACCCGGAGTTCTCCTGGCAGAAAGACTTGCAGCGGGACATGAAGGCGGGGGCCTGGACTTCTTTCACGGTGGCTAAGTAAGCCGTCACCGTCAATTGTTGATTGGGTTCTGAGTGTAATTGCCTGTGACTGTTGAAAAACTCGACCTCTCAAAATCAGCAAAATAAAATCGCGTCAGGAAGCCCTACAATCGATTTTCTCGGGTCGCCTAGACATTTTCTATCCCCCAAATTTTGGCTGTTTGAGGCGAAAAGGGAGTTTTTCAACAGCCACGCCTGTTTTCGTCAGCTAATCCCGCACGTGACGTACAATTTCTCCTATGACGCGCTTGCCCTCGAACAACTCGTTACCTCGGGCTGGCGTCAGAGGCAGTCCTTATCGTTGGAGTTGGAACTATCCGAATCATCTCTACAACCGCTCTCTGAAGTCCCTCGATGGCCAAGGAGCACCGCAAGACCCGAAGGAGGCATTTCGTCTTAACTCCCAAGCAGCCGAATCCGGGATGCGCGACGCCGTACTTGCAATGGGCTGGTTCTACCTCAATGGCGTCGGCGTTGAGCAGGACCCGGAACTAGCGCGACGTTGGTATAGGAAATCGGCACGCCAAGGAGATTCACGAGCAATGTTCAGCCTTGGGCAGATGGCTTACGACGAACAAGATTACGTCGACGCGCTGTTGTGGTTCGGGAGGGCAGCCGATAAAGGCCATGCAAGGTCGTTATTCTGGATTGGCAAATTGCTCTGGCGAGGCGATGGCGCTCCCGAGGATCGAAAGCGGGCGATAGCCCTATTCCAGAAAGCGGCAGAAGAGAAAGTGCCAGCTGCCCGCCGTGTATTGAGATTTCTATCGCGACGGCGACGGCACTGACTCAAGCTCCGTGGGTTGAGGGCCTGAGCAAGCTAGATGATTGGCATAACATCCCGATTTCACTCACTGACCCTGAAAATGGCGAATAGACGGCGCATGCTTGCGCTAACGCCTGGTTGTGACAGCTACCGTTCCGCCTACGTGGAATGCAACAGAAAAGCCGCCCGAAACCGAGCGGCTTTTCTGTGTCTCCGTTCACCACAAATTCCCTAGCTTAAAGTTAGTATCGCAGTCACCAGTCGCCGGACACCCGGCTTATTAGCGACATCCGTTTGGATTCGGAGCCCCCGCGGCCGTGATGGGCACCTGTAGCGGACTGTCGGGAGAACTGTTCACGATATTCAACGTAGCCGTGTCCGTGGTCAGTGCGTCGGGACTGAATAAGACCGCGATCGTGCAACTCTTCCCCGGTGCCAGTTCACCATTGCTGTTGACGTTGCAGTAGCGGTGGAAGCTGAAGTCGGAGGGATTCCCCGATACGTTGGTGAACGACACCGCGCCGATCTGCACTTCCGTCGTACCATTATTTTGAAGTGTCAAAACTTCCTTCTTCGTGCGGCAGAGATCGACGTTGCCGAATTGGAGGCTTGTCGGTGAAGCGGTCAACGTCCCGGACACGGTTGCAACACGGTCGTATCCGACCGCATTGAGTATGTTGATTTCCCCACCACCGTCATTGAGGATACTGAGGCCTTTATCTTCGCCTGGGCAGCCCTCCGCGTCCTGAACCGCTATGTCCGTTCCGCAATCCGGAGTACTGGAAAGAAAATCGGCGTAGTCGTCGCCGTTGGCCAAAGTGTTGTAGACCTTCGGGGTATTCGCCACCCCGTTCGCCCCGTTCGTCGTGCCGCCGTTGTAAGAAAAATATGCGCCGGGCTTGGTACTCAGGGACTTGTCGAGGACAAGATGGCCTGCGCCGGAATAACGGAACAAATCGACCGCCGAGGGGACACCGTCGCCGCAATAGTCGGTCAGCCCACTCGAATCTGGATGAGTGAAGCGTGAAACATTTTTTACGGTTCTGAGTGTCGCTCTCGTGCCAACATCTGCCGGGTTGATGCTGGTTGTGCTGATGCACGACGACGTACCCAGCACTTCGTCAGTTTCGTGTTCCACGACACCGTAAAAGTCGTAAGCGTCAGAGGGCTCAGGTCCGCCGAGGTTGTCGTAGTAGAGCGGCGTGCTCGGGTCGTTCGTAACGGTGACGATGGCGTTGTAGCATCCGGCCGTGCCTGGAGTGCAATCGTCGCCGTCGGGGGTGATGCCGACAGCTCCGCCTTGGATGTCTCCCGTGATGCCGAGAGCTGCGGCGAGAGCTAGGGTGACGTTGACGTTGCCGCCGCCATACGGCCCGGCATCGTAGGTGCTTAGAGCGGACAAGGCGGAAGCTTGGACCAGGCTCGGGGATGAGATGCTGGTGAGGGCGGCCACATATTGGTCGTAGGTAACGAACTCGAAGTCCCCTTGACTCTGGGCGAGACCGGTAGTGCCGTACGTGATGTAGATGTTGGCGTTCGCATTCGTGAACGTGCTGCTGTAATTGCCAGCAACTGTCGTGTTCAAATAACTGCATGTGGCGGCCGCTACACTGGGGTCGCAGGTGTACGTAATGGTCCCGGCACTGGCCGGAGCAGTTACGAATACCATGCCGAACGCCAAGCCAGCCGTTAGCCTAAGAGCTTTTGTCAGATTCATTCTTTCTCCTCAATCGGAATCACTGGTCTTCACCGGTAGGTACTGCAAACGGGAAGGGATAGTTCTCAATCCCTGCAAGGAAGCCAAAAGCGCCGTCCATCGCGGTGTTGCCGACGATACGCGAGTTACAGGACATGAGTTAGCTAAGGTGTGAATAGTCCACTATTTGTGCAAGCGAGTCAAGATGAAACAATTTGCATTGTCATACCAAATAGGTTTCTGTTTTTGAATCCACACAAACATTTGATTGGGGCATCCTCGGCGGCGGTCCGTCTGTTCACAATTGCTCACTTTGCCGTGGCCCACCTTCTCGCTGATGTTCTGTGCAGATGGTTTGGCATCTCACTAGGGGCAAGCCTTGCGTCTGGTGAGGAGGCAAGTCAACAAATGCCGCGCGGAGTTGGCGGTGTCTCGGACGGATGACTGTTGATAAATCCCGGTTACACTCACAATCCGCGTTCTGACTGTGGTCGACAATCGAACTTGTCTCCGCTTCGCACCGCACAAAAATTTATCTTCGGCGCGCGTTGAGTTTATCGAGCGCGCGTTTCAATTCTTCCAGCTTCTGTCCGGCCTCACCAAGTTTGCCTTCCGCCGTCAGGCGCTGATAGTCTGCCAGGTCTTTGGCGGCTTCCGCGATTAGCGCATTGAGATCGCCCGCAGGAATTGCCGCTGCGGTCGTCGAGCCATTCGGTGTGCTGGTGCTTGTGGGGCCCGCGCTCGTAGGAGCAGCAGTCAACGACGATACGCCTCCGCCGAAAAGGGCCGCCATCGCCGACTCGAAGGTTGGCCCGTACGCGAGTTTGTCTTGCAGTGCGAGCACGACGAGACGCAGCTCCGGCATCGGACTGCGCTCCGCCTGCAAATAGATCGGCTCGGCATACAAG
>JBAVAA010000231.1:0-16653 GCA_049585515.1 Terriglobales bacterium
GCTTCCTGGCGCAAACGGAAGAAGACCGGCGACGCCTCATCGAAATCGGCACGGACGAAATCAAGATCGCAGTGGCAGGCAATCTGAAATTCGATGTGGCGCCGCCAGCCTCGCCCAAGATCGTTACGAGCCTGCGCGAAAGTTTCAACCGTTCCGGAGCGGAGCCGATTCTGGTGTGTGGCAGCACGCTCGATGATGAGGAAGGCGTCTTGCTTTCCGCTTTCCGCAATATTTTGGCGAATCACCCGAAAGCCGTGATGATCCTTGCGCCGCGTCATCCGGAACGTTTTTCCGAAGTCGCCGAACTCATCGAGAAACTCGGATTCCGAATGTGGCGGCGTTCATTGTGGAGCGGCGAACCACTCACCGGTAGCGTTTTTCTGGTTGATACGATCGGGGAATTGGCCACGATTTATTCTCTGGCCAGTATCGCGTTCGTCGGCGGCAGTCTTGTGCCGCGTGGCGGACACAACATTCTCGAGCCTGCTCTCTACGGCGTTCCGATTGTTACCGGCAATCACTACGAAAATTTCCGCGACGTAGTCAACTTCTTTGCCAGTCAAAATGCGGTACGCATTGTTGGCCTCGCGGAGGTCCCTCTGGTCTTTATCGAACTGATCGAAAACAGCGACCAACGGGCTCGATTAGGTCGCAACGCGCTGGCGGCGCTCGAATCCCAACGCGGCGCCACCGACAGGACGGTCTCCGCATTGCTTCGCTTGATGGGCGTTAGGTCATGAATCCGCTCACCGCAGCTTACGGCGCCGTTACCGCTCTGCGAAACAAATTGTTCGATGGTGGGGTTCTTCCTTCGCGGCTCCTCCAGCAACCCGTGGTCAGCGTTGGGAATTTGTCGGTGGGAGGCGCGGGCAAAACTCCGTTTGTGATTACACTTGGTGAACTGCTGAAGGCGCGCAGCATTCGCTTCGACGTGCTCTCGCGCGGATATCGCCGTAAAAGCCGCGGCGTTCTGGTGGTTGATCCTGAGGGCAACGCCACAGACTTCGGCGACGAACCGGTGCTGATCGCTCGACGCCTGCGTGTTCCGGTGATCGTCGGGGAAAGCCGTTATGAAGCGGGCCGAGTCGCCGAGCAACAATTTCAAACGCAGCTGCACATTCTCGACGACGGCTTTCAGCACCGCTCTTTAGCGCGGAACTTCGACATCGTGCTGATGACAGAACGCGATTTTGACGACCGAATACTGCCCTCGGGACGGCTGCGCGAGCCGCTCTCCTCGCTGCGGCGAGCCGACGCCATCGTGCTGCCGGAACACTTTTCCACGCCCGACAAAGTTATCGAGAGTCTCACGCTGCAAGGGAAACTTATCTGGAGAGTGCAGCGAAACATCGTCCTCCCTACTGCGCCTCGCTCACCAGTTATGTTTTGCGGTATCGCGATGCCGCAACAGTTTTTTACCGAGGTTCGCGCCGCAGGAATCTCACCGGCGGCAGAAGTCGAGTTTCGCGACCACCATGGCTACGACAAAAGTGATATCGCGCGCCTGCGCGCCGTGCAAACTAAGCTCAATGCCGGCGGCTTCGTCACCACGGAAAAAGATGCGGTCAATCTGGGTCCCTTACAGGAAGAGCTCAAGCCATTCACGATCGCCAGGCTCAGCCTTACGATCGACCACGCCGATCAAGTTGTGGACACTATTTTGGCGAAAACCATTTTCGCAACAATTGGGGACCAGAAGCTCCCCTCGTGAGAAAATCTTGAATTACGCATTCCGACTAAACAGCTGATGACAAAACATAATAAGGACAATGGCCGTCTGCGCCTGCGAAAGATCGTCGAATCTTTTCCCAAGCTGACGGTCACGGTGCTCGCCGATCTGGTTGCCGACGAGTTTGTATTCGGCGAGATTTCTCGCGTCTCGCGCGAGGCGCCCGTGCTGATTTTGAAGCACCGCGATCGCAAAATAGTTCCCGGCGGTGGCGCGAATGCCATCTACAACCTGGCCGACCTCGGAGTTAGCGTCTTACCCGTCGGAGTCGTAGGCGATGACGAGTCTGGCAAACTGTTGCTGCGCGCTTTCCGGCACAAACGTATTCCGGTCAGCGGTGTGTTCAAAGACAAAAGTTGTACCACCGTGACCAAGACACGCATTCTTGCCGGATTCGCACACACCGCCGGACAGCAGGTCGTCCGCCTAGATCGCGAGCCGTCCGACGGTCCCAATTCGCATCTGCGCCGCGAGATCGTTCTCGCCGCGCGCGAATATACACGGGCCTCCGATGCGCTGCTGGTTTCCGATTATGGATACGGCGCTGCCACGCCAACGCTCCTCAATGTGATTCGGGAAAAGCGAGGGATCGACAAGATTCCGGTGACGCTCGATTCGCGACATCGCATGCTCGAATTTTCCGGCATCACCGCCGCGACCCCCAATGAGTCTGAGGTCGAGGAAGGTCTCGGCATCCGCATTGGCAATGACTGGGAAAGGCTGGTCGCAGCCGGAGACCAGATCGCAGGCACGATGAATCTGGAATCGCTGCTTATCACGCGCGGCAAAGACGGCATGGTGGTTTTCCCGCGCCGTCACAGGCCCGTGGATATTCCAATCTCGGGCAGCGATGAAGTTGCCGATGTGACTGGCGCGGGCGATACCGTCGTCGCAACCTTTACCGCTGCGTTGGCTGCGGGTGCAACTGCGGAAGAGGCCGCCTACCTGGCAAACTACGCCGGCGGCATCGTAGTGATGAAGCGCGGAACAGCCACAGTAAGCCAAGTGGAATTGCTGGAGGCGCTGGAGAAGGCGCCGCCGGTGGCCCGAGAACATTGAGTACACCGCTTCAGAAAATCGTTTCCCGCGATGAACTTCGCCGCTGTGTGGCAGGTTGGCGCCGCGACGGCGATCGCATCACCTTGGCCAACGGGTGCTTCGATCTTCTGCATGTTGGTCATGTACGTTATCTGCATGCCGCGCGCGAACTTGGCGGCAGACTGATTGTGGCGGTGAATGCCGATGCTTCCGTGAGGACGTTGAAAGGCGAAGGACGGCCCGTTATGCCGGCAGAGGAACGCGCCGAAATCCTGGCGTCGCTGGCTGACGTGGACGCCGTCATCATTTTTCCGGAAAACGACGTGCGTTCCATCATTCGCGAGATCCGCCCCGATTTCCATGCCAAAGGCACCGACTACACGGCGGAGAACGTCCCCGAACGCGACGAGGTCGAAGCTTGCGGAGGGCGCGTCGTCATCGTAGGTGATCCTAAGGACCACTCGGCAACTGAGATCATTCAATCGCTCTCGAACCCGGGGCCGCAAAAATTGTGAGGTGGCGCGGATATCGGCGAGAACCGCGAGCGGCGCGACAAGAATGACTGACTTTTCTCCTGTAGCGAGCAAACCTCGCTTCGATCGCCTGCTGATCGTTCGTCTCAGCGCCATGGGGGACATTATTCACACGTTGCCGGCCGCCGCTGCGCTGCGTCAAGCTTTTCCGCATGCGATCTTGGGATGGCTGGTTGAAGAGCGCTGGGCGGAATTGCTGTGCACTTTGCGCTATCCGCGTTCGGGACCGCGCTCTGCACAAAGGCCATTAGTTGAACGGGTACATACAGTCAACACGGCGGAATGGCGACGCTCTTTGCTCTCATTCAACACCTGGCAGCAGATGGCGGTGGGCTTGAGTGAGTTGCGCGGGATTCGATACGACGCGGTGATTGACTTTCAGGGCGCGGTGCGTTCGGCATTGCTCGCACGCTGGTCGGGCGCGTCCGTAGTTTATGGAAGTGCCCAGCCCCGCGAAAATGCTGCCAGCATGTTTTACACGCGAAGTATGCTCGCGCAGACAAGCGGCACGCACGTCGTCCAGGAGTTATTGGCGCTGGCAGGAGCGTTAATTCCAGCCCCCATAATGGAAACTCGCGTGGAGTTTCCTGTGGATCCGGATGCAGAGGCCAGGGTGGACCGCCTAACGGACGATGGGAAGAATTTCGCAATTCTAAATCCCGGCGCGGGTTGGGGAGCCAAGATGTGGCCCGCAGAGCGCTACGGACAGGTTGCGAAGGAACTCTTCAAAAATGGTTTGCGATCGCTCGTCAACTACGGCCCCGGGGAAGAAGAGTTAGCCACGGCCGTGGAAGCCGCTGGCGAAGGGGCGGCGCGAAAGATCTCATGTTCAATTTCCGAGTTGATCGCTTTCACGCGCCGGGCTTGTCTCTTTATCGGCGGCGATACTGGACCGATGCACTTGGCGGCCGCCCTACAAGTTCCAGTGGTGGCCATCTTTGGCCCAACGAATCCCGCGCGCAACGGTCCATTCGGGACGCGATCGATTGTTCTGCGAAGAGCCAGCAGCATGACCGACCACACTCGGCGCCGCGAGCCGGAACCGGGGTTGCTCGAAATCACTGTCGGCGAAGTCGTCTCTGCGGCTTGGGAGTTGTTGCAGAATAGTATTACAGAACCAAAGTGATTGACGCCTCACAACCCAGATTGCACCCTTCGCCGACTGCCCTTGATGTCTGGTCGCGCATCGCGCGTCGTATCCGCGTGCCCTTGGGATTTATTTTTGCGATTGTTTATGTCTGGCTGGCGCGTCCCACAAAAAATTCGCTCATCGCGGGTCTATTGGTGCTGCTTCCGGGCCTCCTCTTGCGCGGCCTGGCTTCCGGCCACGTGCAGAAAGACAAGCAACTCACCACCGGCGGTCCCTATGCCTACTCGCGCAACCCTCTGTACCTGGGCTCGCTGATGCTGGCCGCGGGCTTCGCGGTCGCCGCGCGTAGTTGGGCGATTGTCGCGATCATGCTCGCAATGTTCGCCGTGATCTATATTCCGGTCATCGCCGGCGAAGAGCGTTACCTAAGATACACGTTTCCTGACTACGACGATTACGCCCGCCACGTGCCGCGCATGCTGCCCCGGCTTACGCCTTACCAGAAACAGCAGAGCGTATACTCCCCCGCGCGCTATTGGAAGCATCGCGAATACCAGGCCAGCATCGGCTGCGTGGTTATGCTGGCAGTCCTTGTCATCAAGTTGCTGTGGTAGTCTGCCGTGAAGCATGTGCCGTTTACCTCAGTGGTTGAAGCTTGAGCTTCCTCGCTCGGGTTGCGCGGCCGAAACCGCGCGCTATGAAAGCGTTTCCACGCATGCCGCGGCAGCATTGATTTCACCCTTGAAGCAACACACTGATAAGAGATTGTTTTTTCGCGCTCTGCTGACGCCAGTTGGCTTCTTGTGTTTCCTTATCGCCCCGCTGTCACCACAACAACCTGCTGCGTCCGTCGGTCCCGCTCCCCAGCACATGGCGATTGTGCCCCCACGTCCCAATTATCCGTTCCCAGATGGCCAAAGCTACGTCTATTCGGCGGAGTGGCATTTGATCACCGCCGGAAGCGGCGTAGTGAGAATGGATGTCACCGGCAACGAGCGTAAGGTCACCGCGACTGCCGAATCTTCCGGAGCCGTTAACGTCATCTTTCCCGTGCACGACCGCTTCGAGTCGCATTTCGACCCGCGAACATTCTGTTCGCTCTCCATCTTCAAGCACAGTGAGGAAGGCGCGCACAAACGCGAGACTTCGATCCGCTTCGATTACGCGCACAACAGAACGACGCTCGATGAAAAGAACCTGAAGACCGGCGAAACCAAGCACGTTGAGAACGATCTTGCCGCCTGCGCCACCGACGTGATCACCGGCTTCTATTATTTGCAGTCGCTGCCGCTGTTAATGGGCGCCACCTACGAGTTCCCAATCAATGACGGAAAGACCGCGATCGTTGCCGCCACGGTGGAGAAGCGTGAGCGAATCAAAGTCCCCGCTGGAACCTTCGCGGCGCTGCTGGTGACTGCCGAAGCCACCTCCGGCTCTCTGAAGTCAAAGGGCAAAGTGTGGGTGTGGTATTCCGACGACGCAAATCACACGCCCGTCCAAATGCGCGCCAAACTGGGCTGGGGAACGCTGCTGTTTCGCCTGCAGAGGATCGAAAAGTGAGATAGGTAATTGCTGCCCCCGAACCTTGTGTGAACATGAACAGTCCTTGACCCAACGCTTGTCAAACTTGATGTCGTGTCTCAAAATGCTTGTTTCCAGGATTGCCGCGCTATCCAGCCAGATCCACACAAGGGAGTGAAATGAGGCTGCCTCGAACAATTCTTAAAGCTATAGCAGCGGCGGTAGTGACGTCGTGCGCCGTCGCTGGGCGTGCGCAGGATTCCGGTACGCCACGAATCTTTCCCGATTTTTCAGCGACGCAAGAAATGGGCAACCTCCCGCCTGGAAGGGTCTACCAATCCGGTTCCAATTTCCGCGTGGAACAGATACCCGGCCTTACCGTTATCTATCTCGCCGCCAGCAACAAGGTATACGACCTCTTCTCCAGGGGTAATTGCATTCAGCTTTCGCCCGACAAGGAGAGCCGAGTCCCGATTCCGCTGCAGCTACTGACCGGCTCTAAGGTGGAAAGGACACCCGTAGGAGCCGAGGTAGTGGATGGTCATACCTGCAAGGTCGAGAATGTGGTGGTCACCACGGCCGAGGGCAAAGTCACGCAATCCAAGGTGTGGGAAGCGCAAGATCTCAAGGGAGCGCCGGTCAAGATCGAATCGCTCACACCACGCGGCAAAGTGGTAGCAACCTACCACGACATCATTCTGGGCACCCCTGATCCCGCGCTATTTAAGCCTCCCAGCCCGTGCGCTCCTGAAGATAAGATGTACCAGGTGGCGCCTCAGAGGAAGTGACTCCACTTCACATCAAGCGGGAAAAGAGGCTCTGCCGGAGCGGAGCCTCTTGACAAAAAGAAACTGCAACAAGCATCTACTTCCCAAGCAGACCGCGCGGGGTTCCAACCCCCGTGCAAAAGTCCCATTTCGCGGCGGCGCCACATCCGGTCCCATTCGATCCTGTCTTAACGTCGTAGAAGTTCTTTCCGTACGCAGTGAATGAGAAGAGTTGGTCGTAAAGCAGGTTGTTTTCTTCGTTGGTGTAATAGCCGCCGCCAGTTGGAGCCTGGCCCAGCCGGTTGTTAGCACTGTTGACGATGCCCGCTAGCGTCGGAGATGCGACGCTGGTACCGACTACGGTATAGAAGCAAGGTTCGCCAGTGCACTGACCCTTGGACACGCCATAGTACAGGGCAGCGATCAGGACGGGAGTTCCGGCATCAGAAGCGAGGTCGGGAGTGTGCCGATAGGTGCCCTGAAGGTAGCCGCCAAACTGCGGGTACTGAAAAGCGCTCCATGCTCCCATGCCATTGCCGCGAAAGGCGGTCTGTGAAGCATTTTTCGTATCATCCCATCGTTCTACTCCACTAATGCCTCCTCCGGAACCGGACCAGCAGGCTTCAGCTGTGAAATTCCCACTGGCATTGCGGGTGATCGTTGTGCCGCCTGCGGAGACGACCCAGGGAGAAGCACTTGGATATTGTGCGCCACATCCAGAATCCCCGGCCGAAGCAAAATAGGCGGTGTTTTGCCAATAGGTGTAGAAGTTAGCGTCGTCGGTCACTTCGCCTGCGTATTCACCTCCTCCATAGCTGTTAGAGACATCACCGCCTCCGGCGGAAGTTACGATGTTTCCCGCAACGAGTACCGCGTAATCCAGATCTTTATCGCTGTTGCTGCAGGCTTCGACAAGCACAATGTTAGCTTTGGGAGCCATCGCATGCGCATACTCAATGTCCAGGGATGATTCCAACGACCAACCGCCGTTTGGCGCCGGCGTGGTGCAGTCCCCGTTGCCATTGGCGTAGACCACGGTGAAGCTGGGCGGGGCGGGTATGCCAAATTGGGCGTCAAACGTAGCTAGATCCGACGCCGCATCCGGGTTATCGTAGGCATCCACGAGAGCGATCGTGCCCCAACCGGTAGTCGGATGCTGGCCGCTTCCCGGCGACGTGCATCCAGCATACGACGGGCCAATTTTGTAAATGCAGCCAATCGAAGCCGGAGTCTCATATCCCGGATACGAATCGGGGGACATGTCCGGAATCACACGCCAGGGATTGACGCCATCTTTGGTTACAACTTCAATGTTCGTGTGGGCACGAACGCCCGCATCTTCTTCTCGATACACGCTGCTTTCTGGAACCAATGTGTTGCCCGACGATATCGGAGTGTTGGAAGGTGGCTTTTCGGGGACTTGCGCTATTTGTGGAGAAGCACCCGGCGTTCGGCCGTCTTGCGCCCACGCTCCCAGTGCGACCAATATGGTCAATGTCGCCACAGCGGTTACGGCGTTCAGGAACCGCCAATTCTGGTTTTGCATCGTTTCTCTCCTCGTCCCTGTATAGGGAGTGTTGTGAGGACAAAAGGCGAATCCGCCATTGCCCAGTAGAAGTCATCTAGAAATCGGTTAATGTCGAGCCACCCAAGCCCGGAATCACAAGGTTTAGGACGCTTGAGGCTGCAGTTTCCTCCCCCGGGAAATATCGGTTGAAATTCTCGAAGCTTGCACCAGCCAAGCGATTCGAGCAAGTTTTTAAGAAAGCGTGGTGGCCCACGCCTGATTCGCGGCAGTCTAGCGCATTCCTAGATTATGTCAAGCGAATAATCGTCCGCTCCCCCTACCAATTCCTGGATGGGGTAACAAGAAGTACCGCCGTGTGAGGAATGATTTGAGGGTAGCGCTACTGTAGTCGGAAGCGCTCGTTGATCAGACGTCGCAGCCGTGGCCTGTAAAGTATGTCGTAAGCCAGTTCCTTATCCGGAAACATGTTCAGGGCGGCGCGGCGCGCATTCGCGGCCATTTCGGCGGCCTCTTCCAACGTCAGATCCGGGTCCTGGCTGATCACCGACATCACCATGCTCATCATCACTTGCAGGCGACGTAGTCGTCGAGCCTCCTCTATCCGCTCGTTGTGCTCTCCGCCTGGCTGATTGGCCGTTTGAACTTCCATACTGCCCCCGTGTTTGGTTAAGTAAAATTTTTAACGCTGCTATAGATGTCTTGAAATGCTTTCTTTGGATGTTGACCCCGTCCCCCGTGATGCGCCCCAAATTGCCATTGTGCCATCTTCCTCTCGCGAATCAACCCCACCTTGGGCCTACTCCTTATGTGGGAGGGGAGACAGAGGGATGGTGGGTGCCGTAATCTGTTACAAGACTAACCCATGGAGGACGCATGCCAGAGCCGAAACCGGAGCCACAGCCCGAACCGAACGAGAAGCTCATGAAGATTTTCGACACAGAACAGGAGAGTGAAGCCATCGTCGTACAGGGTTTGCTGGAATCCGCCGGCATTGAATCGGACTTAAAATCCATTGATGCCGTCCAGAATGCCTTTCCCGGTGTTGGCGGCACGGTCCTGCTGGTGCGCGAAGAAGACGCACCCGAAGCCGAGAAGATTATCGACGCTTACCGCAAACTGCCGCCCCTTGACGACGAAACCGCCGATATCAGCGGATGAATTGCTAGCAAGCATCTCACGTTTCTATTTTCTAACCGATAGGCTCGGCCGACGGCGGTAGCGGAGGCGCTTGAAATGGCGTCGGAGATTGTGGAACTGGCGGCAATACCGGGGCCGGAGACGGTGCCGAATTCAGCAGCGCGTCGAGATTCGGATATCGAGCGGCAAGGAAGTACATCGCGTAGGCAGGGAAGAAAACGGTGGCCGGAACGCACACCAGAGCGATCAGGTAAATCAGCAGAAGAAGTAGCACGGTTCCGAAAACGATAGCCAGGCTGATCGTCGTAACGCTCCATCCCAAACCGGCAGCTCGGCCTGCCACCACGACAATGATGGCCGGGACCACGACGAAAAGCGCAGGGATCAATGCGAGGACAGTGAACAGGATGGTTGCGGCTATCGAAAGCACCAGCTTGAACAGCAGGTAAACGGCGAATCGTCCCTTTTCCGGTCTTATCATCGCGAGCAGGCGGTGCCACCCGTCGGCAAAATCGAGATTATCCAGAGCCATAATCGGCACCAGAAAATCTTTGGCCAGCACCTGAACCACGGCGGCTGTGAGCGCGAACAGCAGTACCAGGGCGACAGCCAGAATCACACCGACAATCAAGCGCCCGAGGTGTTCCCGGAGATGTGTGGCCCAGCCTGCAGCCAAAGCCGTGGCAACAGGAACGCCTACGAGAACCAGGAAGAACATCCAGACTGCGATCTGGAATACGATTTGCCACAGGAAGAATCGGCCGCCGGCGCGACGCCATTTTTGCCATCCATCGCCAATCGAACAGTGCCGGCGCAGAACTGAGTCGAACAGGATGAAGCGAAAGACGCTGTTGATGTAAAGGAACACGAATGCCAGCACGATTGCGACAAAGATTCCGACGACGATAAGCCCGATGAACTGCGCGATGTGCTCGGAAATATGCGCCGAATTGAATGGAGGCCAACCTGACGGCAGGGTGAAATAGGATAGAAACTCGCCGCCGTTTTTGTTAGGGACCCGTGGCCAACTGTGGCCCATGTTTCCGAAATTGCAGCCCCCGACGTGCAGCTCTGCCGCCAAAATTCCAACCAGGGCCAGCCGCGCCCATTGCCCCAAGCGGAAATTGGTGAAGAGCTGCGTCCGCATGTGCTGCAGGGCGGGTTGTACGCAATCGACGGCAGAGACCGGCACAGATCCCAACCTTTCTTACATCAGCACCCTAATGTGAATCTTGCAAAAAAACAATATGAACCTGTCAATCACTCCTAGGACGTTGGCACCCCGACTTTGAGCGGCGTCGACGAAGAGGGGGCGCCAGTTTGCTCAACGCAGCGGCCATACCACCGCTCAAATTCGCGCAACGCCAGTTCGCACTGCCGACGGTGGCGTTCCTTGCGGTCGCGCATGCGGGCGTCGAGGGCAGGCAACAGGTCGAAAGTTATATTCGCGGGCTGAAAGTTCTTGCTGTCTGCCTGCGTGATGTAGTGAACAAGAGATCCAAATGCGGTCGCACGCGGCGGAGGAATGGGCGCGTCTCCGGCGGCCAGCGCGGCCGCGTTGGTTCCTGCCAGCAATCCGGTCGCAATTGATTCGACATAGCCTTCGACGCCGCAGATCTGTCCCGCGAACATCACGTGGGGATGCAACTTCATTTGCAGTGTTGAGTTCAACAGTGCCGGGGAGTTGATATATGTGTTGCGATGAATCTGTCCGTAGCGCAGAAAGCGCGCGTTTTCGAGGCCTGGAATCAGACTCAGCACGCGCGCCTGCTCGCCAAATTTCAGGTGATTCTGGAATCCGACAAGATTGTAGGAATCGGCGCGCAGATTCTCCTGCCGCAATTGCACGACGGCATACGGCATA
Source organism: Terriglobales bacterium (assembly GCA_049585515.1). GTDB lineage: Bacteria > Acidobacteriota > Terriglobia > Terriglobales > Acidobacteriaceae > Acidiflorens. Next base: position 11,208 of record JBAVAA010000231.1, read on the forward strand.
CGGCCGGTGCGCGGATCCTTAAGCCCCACCGGCTTCATTGGCCCAAAGCGCAGCGTATCGCGTCCGCGCCGTGCGATCTCTTCAATCGGCAAGCAGCTCTCGAAGTAGTTCAAGCTCTCCCAGTCTTTCTGCTCCACCGATTGCGCCGCAAGCAGCGCGTCATAGAAATTGTCGTACTCACCTTTCGACATGGGACAATTGATGTAATCCGCCGACCCTTTGTCATAGCGGGCCGCCATGTACACCTTGCTCATATCGACGGAATCGGCTTCCACGATGGGGCTGATCGAGTCGTAAAAATGAAGATTCTTGAGCGGCCGCGTGGCTTCGCCCCACGAAGAATCGCCACCGGAGCCGGCCATCGAGGCAGAGCAAGAACTCAGCCGTGCAATTTCCTGCGAGAGCGAGTCCGATGTCAACGGACCGGTCGCGATGATCGCCAACTCCACTTCCTCTATTTCGGCGACTTCTTCGCGGCGAATGGCGATGAGCGGTTCGCAGGAAATTGCTTCGGTCACTCTGCGTGAAAACTCAGCTCGATCCACGGCCAATGCGTGCCCGGCGGGCACTGCGGTTTCTCGCGCGATCGCGAGAAGCAGAGAGCCTGCTCGCCGCATTTCTTCCTTCAGCAGCCAGGGCGCGGTATTTTCGCTTGCGGATTTCAGGGAATTCGAGCAGACCAATTCCGCGAAGTCCCCGGTCTGGTGAGCTGGAGTCTGGCGCACGGGCCGCATCTCGAACAATTCGACGGCGACGCCGCGCCGGGCGCACTGCCACGCTGCTTCCGATCCTGCGAGGCCGGCGCCGATGATGCGAATTGTTTTCATGTGGCCCTGCTTTGCGTGTCTGCAGCTTTATGCGGCCGCAGCGCCCCGTGCTGAATTTGTTTATTATAGGCGCGACGCTCAGGAGAGAAATGCATGGCGCGAATTAGTCTGATTGACCCTGCGCAAGCCAGTCCGGAAGTTAAGGAAATTTACGATGGCAAGCTGAAGGGTAAGCCCGGAACCATCCAGAAAGCTCTCGCGCATCGTCCGGCCATGCTCGGCAAATTTTTAGAATTCTATGCCAGCGTGGGACGTTCCCTCGACCGTAAGCTGTACGAGGCGGTATATCTTCGAGTCTCGCTGATCAATGGATGCCACTACTGCTCGCAGCACCACATCCAGGGTGCGAAGCGCGTCGGCCTCGCGCCGGAAACTCTGAAGGCTCTTAAGGATGGGAATTATTCAGGATTTATTGCGGCCGAGCAGAGTGCGCTCCGCTATGCGGAAAAGCTGACGCGCACTCCCGACGCCGCCAACGACACCGACTTTGCGGAAGTCAAGAAGCATTTTTCCGACGAGCAGATTGTCGATCTGCACATGCTGATCGGATTGGCGAACCTGACCAATCGCGTCACCGGGCCGCTGGCGTTGGAAGTTGAGTTCCCGGAAGAGAAAATCTAGGCGAGAAGATCAGAGAATCACCCGCTCGTCCCCCACTCTTCGGGTCACGTGCTCGCGATCCAGATATTCGAGCAGTGGGATGGCATATTTACGGCTGACCCCTGTCATATCTTTGAAGCGGGCGACGTTGATTTTTGGCTCGGCATTCTTGATCGCTCCGATCCGCTGACGAAGATCGGTGAGCGCGCTCTGGTGGAAGACGAGCTCTTCAGAGATTTTGATCAGAACTTTATCGCGCAGCAGCAGAGTGACAATCTTCTGGGCACGCATTTTATCAACCTTCAGACCCGCCAACACTTCTTTCAGCGACGGAACCTTCAACCCAGCGGAAGCGAATGCGTGCTCGATGATCTTCTTCGACTCGGCTTCCTCGTCTTTCATGATCACGCCGCGGCCATGCTGGTGGACGAGTTCGCCGGCAACCTCCAGTTTCTTTTCTTCCGCCAATTTTTCCAGCGCGCTGTAAAAGACCTCGGGACCCAGATTGACCCGATCGCGCAGCTCTTCCTTGCTCATCCCGGCCACAAGGGGATTGGCATCTTGAAATTTCTTGAGGGCTTGAAATATATCTGTCTTTATTTCTGCAAATGCCTTCGCCGCCACCAGTACGCGATTGCACCAAATTAATCCGGCCTTTACGGCCAGTCCTGTCACTTCTTCCGGACGGATGTTCATTTCGCCGGAGACCTCGTCGAGGTGCAGACCGATTGCCCCTCGCCGTGCCGCGCGAGCTGCCAGCGCTTGTTCAGGAGAGCCATCGCGCATGACGTTAAGAAATGCGAGCGTATCTTCTACACGTTGCTTGCGCGTTAAAGGCGATGCATCGAGCACAACGCCTCCGCCGATGGTTACCACCGGGGAAAACTGGCGCACGATGAAACGGTCTCCGGGCAGAAGTAGCATTGGTTGCCCGAATCGCAGCTGCGCATATGCTTTGCTGCCTGGCCTCAGCTGCTTGGTCCCATGGAGCCGAGCTTCCGCAATCGTTTCCGTCGTGTAGGCGTGGAAGTGCACGCGCGCGCCATCCTTGAACGGCTTCGCCGAGGGAAGCAGATAGAGGAGCGCATCGATTTGCGAGGTGGAATGAAAGGTATCCGCTGTCGCGAGCGTCATTCCGCGCGCCAGCTCTTCGGTAGCAATGCCCGCAAGGTTCAGCGCGGTGCGCTCGCCCGCGACAGCGGCTTCGGCCGGCGTGCCGTGAACCTGAACGCCTCGAACCCTCACCCGTTTGCCGGAAGGAAACAATTCAAGTTCTTCGTCGTCGGATTTGCAGATCGTCCCTGCCACCAGAGTTCCCGTCACGACCGTGCCGAAGCCTTTCATAGTGAACACGCGATCGATGGGAAGTCGAGCCAGCGCCGCCGAGTCTTTCGCGGTAACTGCAGAGGCGATCTGCGCGAGTGCGGATTTCAACTTATCCAGGCCCGCCCCCGTCAACGAGCTCATGGCGACGATCGGCGAGTGCGCGGGATCAAGAAAAGACCCGCGTATATAGTCTTCCACTTCGAGCCGCACTACCTCGAGCGTTTCCGCATCTACGGCATCGGATTTTGTGAGCACTGTTATGCCCTTACGCACCGCAAGCAGGCGGCAGATATCGAAATGTTCGCGAGTCTGCGGCTTGATCCCTTCATCGGCGGCGATTACCAGCAGAACCAAGTCGATGCCGCCGATACCGGCGAGCATGTTGCGCACAAAGCGCTCGTGGCCGGGGACATCGACGAATCCCATGCGAATTGTGCTGCCATCCGGGGTTGGGAGTTCGAAGTGGGCGAATCCGATGTCAATCGTAATGCCACGCCGCTTCTCTTCTTCCAGGCGATCGGCGTCGATGCCGGTCAGGGCTTTGACGAGCGACGTTTTGCCGTGATCGATATGTCCGGCGGTGCCGACGATGACGGACTTCATCTGCGACAGTATAGACGGGCGGATTGGAATCTCTCGTTAGGCCGATTTCGAATTCCGCATGCGAAAATCCTGAGGAGATGCGACAATAAAGACTCCCCGATGACCACCTCTGCGATTGCTGCTGTTACGCCGGAGATGATCCGGGAGCGCGGCCTCACTCCGGAAGAATTCGAAAAAATCAAACAGCTGCTCGGCGGACGTGAACCAACGCGCACCGAACTCGGCATCTTCAGCGTGATGTGGAGCGAGCACTGCTCCTATAAGTCGTCGCGCGTTCACCTGAAGCGTCTGCCCACGCGAAGCAAGTTCGTGGTGCAGGGGCCGGGGGAAAATGCCGGTATCGTTGATATTGGCGACGGCTGGGCCTGCGCGTTCAAGATCGAGTCTCACAATCATCCATCTTTTATCGAGCCGTTTCAGGGAGCTGCCACGGGCGTTGGCGGAATTCTGCGCGACATTTTTACCATGGGGGCGCGGCCGGCGGCGGTCATGGATTCGCTACGCTTCGGGCCGATCATAGAGTCTTCAATGGAGGGACGGGCGTCTCGCCCGTCCGGACAGCCGAGGGCGGCTGTCTCTGCGCAGGCGGAAATTCGCAAGAACCACTCGGTGATGGAGGGCGTAGTCTCCGGCGTGGCTTCTTATTCCAACTGTTTCGGGGTTCCCAACCTGGGTGGGGAAGTGAAGTTTGAGTCCTGCTATTCCGGCAATCCGTTGGTGAACGCGTTCGCTCTCGGGCTGGTCCGCCGTGACCAGATTTTCTACGGGCGCGCCTCGGGCGTGGAGAATCCTGTAATTTATGTAGGCGCGAAGACCGGGCGCGATGGCATCCACGGCGCCACTATGGCGAGTGAAGAATTCAGCGAAGGCTCGGAAGCCAAACGGCCTAACGTTCAAGTTGGAGATCCATTCCTCGAGAAGTTGTTGCTGGAAGCCTGCCTGGAAGCCATGCAAACCGGCGCAATCGTCGGAATACAAGACATGGGGGCAGCCGGGCTGACCTGCTCGACCTGCGAAATGGGCGCGCGCGGCGGTACGGGGGTCGAAATCGAACTGGATCGCGTCCCGCAACGCGAAACCGGCATGACGCCCTACGAAATCATGCTCAGCGAGTCGCAGGAGCGCATGCTGCTGGTCGCGCAGAAAGGCCGCGAAGACGAGGTCTTTCGCATCTTCGAGAAGTGGGGACTGGATGCGGTGGAAATCGGCCGCGTCACTTCCGACGCGAAGATGCGCGTGCTCGAGCACGGCGAGCCGGTTGCTGAAATTCCAAACGCCGCTCTCACCGATGACGCTCCGGTGTATAAACGTCCGCTGGCGCGCTGGGAGCCACCGGTCGATCGCGAAATGCCGCAGCATATCCAGCTTGGCCACAAGGTAGAGTTCACGAACGAGCTTAAGCAGTTGCTTGCGAGCCCGAACATTTGCTCAAAGCGTTTGGTGTGGCAGCAGTACGACCACATGGTGCAGACCAACACAGTGGAAGGCCCCGGAGCTGGCGATGCCGGCGTCATCCGCATCAAGGGCTCCAAGCGCGGACTGGCCATGGCCCTTGATGGCAATGGGCGCTGGTGTTATCTCGATCCTCGTCTTGGAGCCATGCACGCCGTTGCCGAAGCTGCCCGTAAAGTGGCTTGCGCGGGCGGGACTCCGATTGGCGCTACCAACTGCCTCAACTTCGGCAACCCCGAAAAGCCACACATCATGTGGCAGTTTTCGCAGGTGATTGATGGCATCACCAAAGCTTGCGAGGAACTGGATACGCCGATTACCGGCGGCAACGTCAGCTTTTACAACGAAACGCTCGGCGAGGGAATTTATCCGACTCCCGTGATTGGAGTCGTGGGTCTTCTCGAGGACATCCGCAAAGCGGTAAAGATGCATTTCGCGGAGGCCGGACGCGAGTCCGCGCGAAAGATTGTTTTGCTGCGCGCGAATGAAGCTGGGGATGCCGTCGATGCCGAAGTGGAGTTTGGGTCGACAGAGTACGCGAAAGAGGTCCTTGGAGCGGTCTGGGGCTACCCCCCGGCTCTGGATCTCGAAAAGGAGGCGACCCTGCAACGCGCTCTGGTCGCCATAATCCAGGAGGG
>JBAVAA010000232.1:0-9473 GCA_049585515.1 Terriglobales bacterium
CATAATGCACTGTGTAATACCCATCCAGTGAACATCCAAAAACGGCGTCAACCGATCCGCCCACAGTCTTGACAATATCTCACATTAGACATAGTCTAAGTTGTTCATGGACGCCGAGACAATTAAACGGTCCTTCGATGGCAGCGGATTGCGGTGTACTGCCCAGCGTTACGCCGTGATGGCATTCCTCATGGAACACAACCGGCATCCCACGGCTGCGGAAATCTCCGAGGCTGTGAATCGCATCGATCCGCGATCTTCAAGGGCCACAACCTATAACAATCTGCGGGACCTGGTGCAGGCGGGTCTGGTGCGTGAAGTGGCCGTCGAGGGCCGCGCCGCGCGCTTCGATGCGAAAGGCACGCGGCATCACCACTTCATCTGCGACCGCTGCGGCAATGTCGAGGACCTCGAGTGGTACAACGTGCCCCGGCCTCGATCGAACTCACTCGGTAAGCGGGTTCTTCGCGAATGCGAACTTATTTTCCGTGGACTGTGCGCGAAGTGCGCTCCGCGGCGCGCTTCCCGTTAAGTCTGGAGATGTGTGGATACTTTTTAAAACAGCAGATCATCAAAAGTGTGTAGCCACCTGATTGTGCGAACCGCAGTCTGATGGGTTCGTGGATCATCACCACTAATTCGTTTTGAACTCATTCAAAGGATAAACATTATGGAAAATCCAACGCATATGGAAAACACATTGGCCACTTCATCGGGGACTGTTTCCCCCGAAGCGGCGAGCAAAACCACCTCAACCGAATCCAAGTGCCCGTTCCACCACGGAGCCTCCGCTCCCGCGAACCGCGACTGGTGGCCGAACCAAGTGGACCTGCACATTCTTCACCAGCACTCAAACCTGTCCGATCCGATGGGGAAAGAGTTCGACTACGCCAGGGAATTCAAGCGTCTCGATCTGAATGCTGTAACCAAAGACCTTCATGCGCTGATGACTGACTCGCAGGATTGGTGGCCGGCCGACTTCGGCCACTACGGAGGACTGTTCATCCGCATGGCATGGCACAGCGCAGGCACATACCGTATCGGCGATGGTCGCGGCGGCGCCGGAGCAGGACAGCAACGCTTTGCACCACTCAATAGCTGGCCTGACAACGTGAACCTCGACAAGGCGCGTCGGCTCCTATGGCCGATCAAGCAGAAATACGGCCGCAAAATTTCCTGGGCCGACCTGATGATTCTCGCCGGCAACGTGGCTCTAGAAGATATGGGCTTCAAGACCTTCGGTTTCGGCGGCGGTCGTGCCGATGTCTGGGAACCCGAAGAACTGAACTGGGGTCCGGAAGGCACATGGCTTGCAGACGAGCGCTACAGCGGCGACCGTGATCTTAGTAATCCTCTTGCTGCCGTGCAAATGGGTCTGATCTACGTGAATCCGGAAGGGCCGAACGGCAAGCCCGATCCCGTCGCGGCGGCCAAGGACATTCGGGAAACCTTCCACCGCATGGCCATGAACGACGAAGAAACAGTCGCGCTGATTGCCGGCGGCCATACTTTCGGCAAGACCCACGGCGCTGCGATTCCCGCCGACTACGTGGGTCCCGAACCAGAAGCTGCCGACATCCAGGACCAGGGCCTGGGGTGGAAGAATAAATTTGGTCAAGGTTGTGGTGCTGACACCATCGGCAGCGGCCTGGAGGTCATTTGGACCCAGACGCCCACAAAATGGAGCAACAACTTCTTCACCAACCTGTTCAGCTACGAATGGGAACTGACGAAGAGCCCCGCTGGCGCCCATCAATGGACGCCGAAAAATGGCGCTGGCAAAGGTACGGTGCCGGATGCACACGACCCCTCCAAGCGCCACGCTCCGACCATGCTGACCACAGACCTCTCTTTGCGGTTCGACCCTGCGTACGAAAAAATCTCACGGCGCTTCTACGAGCATCCGGATCAATTCGCAGACGCCTTTGCCCGCGCGTGGTTCAAGCTGACGCACCGCGACATGGGCCCGATCGCGCGTTATCTCGGCCCGCTCGTTCCCAAGGAGCAACTGCCCTGGCAAGACCCCATCCCCGCTGTGAATCATCCGCTGATCGGCGAGCAGGATGCTGCCGCTCTGAAGGCGAAGATTCTTGCTTCGGGCCTGTCCGTTTCCCAGTTGGTCTCGACCGCATGGGCGTCGGCGTCAACCTTCCGCGGCTCCGATAAGCGCGGTGGAGCAAACGGCGCGCGCATTCGCCTATCGCCGCAAAAGTTCTGGGAGGTGAACCAGCCGACTGAACTAGCGAAGGTGTTGCAGAAGCTCGAAGCTATTCAGAAAGACTTCAACGCTTCCGCTACCGGAGGGAAGAAAGTTTCGCTGGCTGACCTGATCGTTCTCGGCGGCAATGCCGCGATCGAGAAGGCCGCGAAGGATGGCGGGCACGACGTGAAAGTACCCTTCACGCCGGGCCGCATGGACGCATCGCAGGAGCAAACAGATGTCGACTCCTTCGAACCGCTCGAACCGAAAGCAGATGGATTCCGCAACTATCTGCGCGGAAAGCAGCGCCTGTCACCGGAGGAGATGCTGGTGGATAAAGCGCAATTACTGAAGCTGACAGCCCCCGAAATGACGGTTTTGGTCGGTGGCATGCGCGCTCTGGGAGCCAACACCGGCAACTCGAAACATGGTGTCTTCACTCAGAAGCCCGGCACGCTGACCAACGACTTCTTCGTGAACCTGCTCGACATGAGCACGCAATGGCAGCTCTCCAATACTTCCAATGGCTCTGGAGAAATCTACGAGGGGCGCGATCGGAAGACGAACCAGGTCAAGTGGACCGGAACCCGAGTCGACCTGATCTTCGGATCGCACTCGCAACTACGTGCCCTCGCGGAAGTCTATGCGTGTACCGACTCGAAAGAGAAGTTTGTGAAAGACTTCGTGGCGGCGTGGACCAAAGTGATGAATCACGATCGCTTCGACGTCAATGTGGAACATCGAGTTCCGCAAGAGTCCGTGTTGGTTGGAAAGTAAAATCGCCAAGACGGACCGCAGCCCTCCAGCCTCGGAGTATTTCGCTCCGGGGCTGGGTTCACAAGCCGCGCTAGTCAAAATTCCTTGCGCGGCACCGCCTGATCCGCACCGACACGCCCGACAGTAATTTCGGCAACAAAATAGTTTTCACCCTTGATCGGAACGCTTGCCATCCGCCGCAGCATCGCAATCTGTCCCACGTGAGTGAGCGCATCAGCGATCGGGCCCTGAAACAATTTTTCAACGGGAACTTCGAGCGGTTTGTTCGACGCCAGATAATCGTCAAACTTCTTCAGAGCGGCAAAGAAGCGATCACATTCTTTCTCCCAAGGCAACGGCAAAGAGTCCTTCCACTCGCGTCGTCCTTCGGACATGGCAAGACCCCAATCCATGAGGTCGCCAATATGCGCAAGAATCTTCGCCGGTGTGCGCGAAGTTTCAGCCAAGCCATAGTCGGCAAAGTTCGGCCCGGCGTTGCGGATGGCTTTCGCTCCGCGATAGGCAAGCGTGGCGAGAGTGTGGCGTAAGAATGTGCGTGAGTCGGTCATGGTTGAGCTCCCAGTTCTCAGTTCTCAGAAAATTCCTGGCGTTTACTGAGAATTGAGAACCGGCAACTGAGAACTGATCTTACAGTTTCCTGCGCCACAACGCCGCAGCCGCGCGGACTGCAGCTTTCAATTTCTCGCGCAGCGGCCGAGCATAGAGCAGATCGACAAAACTCTCCATTTTGCCTGCGAATTCACCACCGTACCCAAACCACCAGATCTTTTTCCTGCGCGGAATCATGTCGCTATCGACATATTTGACCCGCACCATTTCTTCGAGCCCCCAACGTCCATGCGTGCGCCCAATGCCGCTCGCTTTCATGCCGCCGTGAGGAGCTTCGCTGATACTGAAGCACGAAACTGCGTCGTTGATCATCACCGTGCCGGCATCGATCTGACGAGCCAGGCGCTCGCCGCGAGCGCGATCACGTGTCCAAACGCTCGCGGCCAACCCGTATTCGGAATCGTTCGCCAGTCGCGCCGCCTCGCCATCGTCGCGGAAAGACGCTACCGGCAAGACCGGCCCAAACGTCTCTTCCTGCATCACGCTCATGCTGCGATCGACATCCGCCAGCACCGTGGGCGCGAAAAATGTTGGCCCAATCTCGCGCAACCGTGTGCCGCCAGCCAGAACCCGTGCGCCGCGCCGACGAGCGTCTTCCAACTGTGCCTCCACGACACGCACTTGCCGCTCGTGGATCATAGGGCCGATTTCGGTTGCCGCATCCATGCCATTACCGACGCGCAGTTTGTGCGCTTTCTCGCTGCACGCATCCAGAAAAGCCGGATACAAACTCTGATGCACGTAGCAACGCTCAACCGACAAGCAGGTCTGGCCCGCGTTAACGAACGCACCCCACACCGCTCCGCTCGAGGCCACATCGACGTCGGCATCTTCGAGCACAATCATAGGATCCTTGCCGCCCAACTCCAGCACCACGGGAAGCAAACGGTCAGCAGCAATCTGAGCGATCCGCCTGCCCGTGCCCGCGCTTCCAGTGAAGACCAATTTGTCGATTTCGCTTCCCACCAGCGCCGCCCCGGTCGCGCCTTCGCCCGGCAGCACCTGAAAAATGTCGTCCGGCACGCCAGCCTCGCGCAGCATCGCCTGCAGCTCGAACGCAATCAGCGGCGTCAACTCCGAGGGCTTGAGCACAACGGCATTTCCCGCAACCAGAGCCGCCAGGGTCTCGGTCGCCGGGACCGAGAAAGGGTAATTCCACGGAGAGATGATTCCGATGACGCCATAGGGCTCATGCAGAATGCGCCCGGACTTAGTTTTCATCACGGGGTTTCCGTGCGGCAGCTTCTCTTCGCGCAGGATAGCAAACGCGTTATCGATGAGAAATCGCGCCGTGTCGAGCACCACCAGCACTTCGGTGAGCAGCGCTTCGACCTGGGGCTTACCGGCCTCCTGCGTGATCCGGCGAGCGATGTCTGCTTTACGCGCAAGAAGAATCTGCTGAAATCGCCGCAATACATGTACGCGATTGCCGATACCGCATGCATTCCATTCCGCCTGCGCAGCCCGTCCGCGGGCCGCAGCAGCCCGCACTTCGGTAGGCCCTGCGCTGTCCAGTTCGCCCAGAACTTCGCCTGTCGCCGGGTTCACGGACGCAATGCGGGATACGGCGAATTCGACTTCGGCGCTCATCTGCGAAGAAGTCTACCCGCGACGCACTGGCTGCGCCAGAGCCTTATCCCTTTTTTTGCATGTCGGATCAGTACTCCACTTCAACCAAATACAGCCCGCTGGCCGGAGCAGTCGGACCAGCCGCGGCGCGTTCTCGCGCCTCAAGGATGCGGCGCAAATCTTCCAAGGTCACAGTTCCCTTCCCGACCAGCAGGAACGTGCCCACCAAATTCCGCACCATGTGGTGAAGAAATCCGCTGCCCCGAACCGTATAGATCAATTCTTCTCCTTCCCGCATCCAGCTCGAAGAGAAGATTGTCCGCACATTAGTCGTCTGAACACTGGTCGTCTGAAGAGTTTCGGCAGCCGCCATCCGTTCCAACCGCTCGGGATCGACCGCCGCAAACGAGGTGAAATCGTGCTGGCCGACGACCAACCCAGCCGCCGCAACCATAGCCGGCTCCTCCAGCGGATACGGATAATGCCACACATATCTGGCCAAAAACGGCGGACAAATCGCTCCCCGGTGAATGCGATACCGATATGTTTTGGCGCGCGCCGACTTGCGCGCATGAAACTCAGGCGCGGCCTCGGACACCTCCAGCACGCGAATCGATGGCGGCAGAATGTCGTTTAAGGCCCGCATCCAATTTTTCGCCGGAATTGCCGACGCGGTCGCAAAGCTCGCAACCTGGGCGAGCGCGTGCACCCCCGCGTCGGTGCGGCCCGACCCCTGCGGCAGTACATTTTCTCCGCTCAGCCGTCCAATGGCTGAGGCCAGCGCGCCTTGCACCGTGGGCCTGCCGGGTTGCACTTGCCAGCCGGCAAAATCGGCGCCATCGTAAGAAAGGATTAGTCTCAGATTGCGCACATTCCTTTTTTCCGAAGCCTGAACATCACCGGCATCATCCGTAGTGTTTGCAAAGTTTTTTGCCGCCGCATCGCCAGAGGAGCGCCTGCGGCGCGTCAGCTATACTATTTCACTTACGGTCAATTTACTGACGATCTATTTACGGATGTTCCATTGAAAAGATTGTCTCTTTCGAATTAGAAGAAGAGTACTGCTAGAAAGGGAGAGTACTTGGAGGACGAGATTGCCAGGAACTCTCGCCGGTCGTTCTACGTATCACCGAGGGATGGTACGGAAACCGCGTGTGCTTTGTCCGTTTCTCTTAAATTCTGATTTAGTCTGATCGATCTGAGTTTGGTCAATCTGAGTCTGGCCAATCTGAGTCTGGTCAATGGAGATGATGCAAATGCAACGTTCTAAGCTGTGGACTACGTTAAACCGGGCCGCCGCCCTTTTTCTCGTTATCGTCGCAGTACCTGCCGGATGGGCGCAGGAAACCTCATCCGTGCCCAGCGCTCCTTCGGCGCAGATGCCGATGCAAAAGGCGATGCCGTCATCGTCGAAGCCCTTTGACGTGAACGAGTATGCGAAGCCCAGGTCGCAGTTTCCCGACTTGATCGCTCCTTATACTCCACGGCGCATCGAGCCGCCGAACCTGGCCAACACTGAGCGCATCGATGAACTCATGCGCGACGGCAAACTCTACATCTCGATGAACGACGCGGTCGCACTGGCACTCGAAAACAATCTCGACATCGCCATCGCGCGGTACAACTTGAATATCGCCGATACCGATGTTTGGCGCGCCAAAGCAGGCGCCAGCATTCTCGGTGTGAATAGCGGCGTCGTTCAGAATACGCCAGGAGGCGGCGTCGGTGGACTCGGCACGCAGGTCGGCTCGGGCCAAGGCGGAACTTCGGTCGGAGCGGGTGGCGCGGGGGTGGGCGCCGGAGGTCTGGTCGTCTCCACCCTCGGCAGCGGCCCGCCCATCGCCAGCTTCGATCCGATTCTTACGGGCACTCTGCAACTCGATCATAACAATATCCTCTCATCCAGTATTTTCACTCCGCTTTCCCCCGCGAACACCTCGACTGGAAACTTTGCGTACCAGCAGGGGTTTATTTCGGGTACGAATTTGTCGGTGGGGTTTAACAATACCCGCCAGACTTTTGGGAATGCACCATTCACGACATTGAGTCCGCAACTCAACTCCAGTTTCCAGTTCAAGCTGACGCAGCATCTCTTGCAGGGCTTTGGATTCGCGCCTAACACTCGCTTCATCCGGATCGCCAAAAACAACCGTGAAATTTCGGATGTTGCCTTCCGTCTACAAATCACCACCACGGTCGATCAAATCGAAAATATGTATTGGGACCTGGTCTACGCGTACGAGAATGTCAGGGTTCAAAAGGAGCAGTTGGCTTTCGCTCAGAAGACTTTATCCGACAACCAGAAGCAAGTGGAGATCGGAACGCTCGCCCCAATCGAAGTGGTCCGGGCGCAAAGCACGGTCGCCTCCAATCAGCAAACCCTGACCGTCGCGCAGACCAATCTTCAACTGCAGCAGTTGCTGATGAAGAACGCGCTCAGCCGCACGCTTGTCGATCCAGTTCTGGCCGACGCGGAGGTCATTCCCACCTCAACCATGCTGTTGCCGGCGCAGGAGCCAGTGATTCCGATTCAGGACCTGGTGAACGATGCGCTGTCTCACCGCCCGGAATTAGCGGAAGCACGGATCAACCTTACGAATACCGATATCAGCAATAAGGCGATCCGCAGTGCTTTATTACCCACCGTGGACCTGTTCGCTTATTATGGCGGCCAGGGTCTCGGAGGCCAGCAGAATCCCACAAATCTTTGCGCCAATGAGTCAATGGACGAGCAAAAGGAGGGATTTTGCGCCGGGCCAAATCCCGCCTTCAGCAACCAGACCTTTGTCCCCATTGCTCCCACTACCAGTTACGGCGGCACCTTAAATCAGCTCGTCAATTCCACCGCCCCCGACAAGGGAGCCGGCATCGCGATCAATATCCCCCTCCGCAATCGCGCCGCTCAAGCCACGCAAGTTCGCTCGGAGTTTGAATACCGGCAAGCCCAGTTGCGCATTCAGCAACTTGAAAACCAGGTTCGTATCGAGGTGCGCAACGCCCAGTTTGGTGTGCAGCAGAATCGGGCCAGCGTCGATTCCGCGCAGGCCGCCGTCGATCTGGCTCGCCAGTCACTTGATGCCGAACAAAAGAAATACGCGCTCGGCGCCTCCACTTCGACCCTTGTGTTGCAGAACCAGGCGGCCATGACGCAGGCCGAGGTCACGCTCGTTTCCGCCAAAGCTGCATACGAAAAATCGGAATTAGAGTTGGATCGAGCCACTGGCCTGCTGCTCGATCACACTGGTATTCTGATTGCCGACGCCGAACGCGGACAGGTCACCCACATGCCCAATATTCCCCACGTGACGGCGCGGCCAGCCGACCAACCGGTCCCAGCTCCTCCCCCTGCTCCACCGCAACAGTGAGCAAAGTCAATGAACCATGGAACGCCGGGCGTCCTCGCCCGGCGTTTCCCTTTTGCGCGGTGCCGCTAGTCGCGTATCCTCTCTCCGTGATGTCATTGGTCATAGGAAAGGCAAGCATAGGGACGGCCGCCCCCGGCTGCCGGGCGCCGCTCGGCGGGCCTTTTGCTGCCAGCGGCAGGAGCCTCGCGTGATCCTCTCGGTTGTGATCATCAGCCATAACGAAGAGGTCAACATTGCGCGCGCGCTCGCGAGCGTACAGTCCCTGGTTGCCGACGGCAGAGGCGAGATCATCGTCGTCGACTCCTGGTCGACCGACCGGACCGTCGAGATCGCAAAATCCTTCGGCGCGAAGGTCTTCATCGAGGAATGGAAGGGCTATGCCGCGCAAAAAAATTCGGCGATCAACAAGGCGGAGGGAAATTGGATTCTCAGTTTAGATGCGGATGAGGAAGTCGGCGCGGGGATGCGCGAGTTCCTTCTTCTTGCGCTCTTCGGAAAACACAAGGAGGAATTCGCGAGCTTTAAAGGGGGAATGATCTTTACGCGGCGCAATTGTTTCTTAGGGCGCCCGATCCGGTATGGCGGCTTTTATCCGGATCCAAAATTGCGCTTGTTTCGGCGCGGTTGCGCACTCTTCGAAGACCGTCAGGTACACGAGAACCTCCGGCTCAATAATGGCGTCGAGTACAAACCCTCTCTGTTCTACGAAATGGGCGATCCGATTGAGATCATCCACCACTCCTACCCCACCCTCGCCGACTACATCGATCACATGAATCGCTACTCGTCCCTCGGCGCGGAGATGGCAGTCGCCAAAGGCCGACACGGCTTCAGCCTGTTCAATATCGTCCTGCGCCCGCTCGCAACATTCATCTATAACTATTTTTTTCGCCTGGGATTTCTCGACGGCCGCGAGGGTCTCCTGCTGCACCTCTACCACTCCACCTACGTTT
>JBAVAA010000233.1:0-5466 GCA_049585515.1 Terriglobales bacterium
GTTCGCCAAGAGCCTGAAGCCGCCTTTCCGACTGTCGTTGCCGGCGCTTGAAACTCTCGCCGTCGTCGCTTATAAGCAGCCAGTCACGGTGCCCGAGATCAGCGAGATTCGCGGCGTCGATTCTGGCGGAGTCATCGCCACTCTACTCGACCGCAAGCTCATTACGACCGCTGGCAGAAAAGCAGTAATCGGCCGTCCGATACTTTACAAAACGAGCAAAGAGTTTTTGCTGCGCTTTGGGCTTAAGGATGTGAACGAACTGCCCAGCATGGAAGAATTCGAGAAACTGCTGGCCGAGTCGTTCCAGAGCGATTTAATTCCCGGTGAGGATACGACGGGAAATGAGCCTACCCAAGCTGCGTTGGCAGCGGAAACACCCACCCAAGCAGAGCTTGGGCGGGGCACCCACAATGACTCCGAATCTGACGCCGAAGTTGAAGCGCCGGCCAGCACCAAGACGGGGTAGTCATCCAAATGCCAGCCGAGCGTCTGCAAAAAATTATCGCTGCTGCCGGAGTGGCATCCCGCCGCAAATCCGAAGACCTGATCGCTGCGGGACGCGTACAGGTCAACGGTCAGGTGGTGACTGAACTCGGCAGCAAAGCGGATCTCGAAACCGATCACATCCGTGTGGATGGCAAGCTTCTCCGGGGACCTGAGCGTTTCACCTACGTCGTGCTGAACAAACCCAAGGGATACGTAACGACGGTCAGCGACGAGAAGAAACGTCCTACGGTAATGGACCTGATTCACAATGTGAAGGGCCCGAAAGTGAAAGGCCGTGTGTACCCGGTGGGCCGTCTGGACTGGGCCAGCGAAGGCCTTTTACTGATGACCAATGACGGCACGCTGGCCAATGCTTTGATGAAGGCGTCGTCGAATGTCCCGAAGACTTACGTGGTGAAAGTCGCTGGCCAACCCGATGAGGCCAAGCTTGACAAGCTGCGTCACGGAGTTTCCATCGCCGAAAAAGGCGGCCGCCGCGTGCGTACCGCTCCGGCAAAGATTCGCCTGATCCGCGAGGGTGACAACCCTTGGCTTGAAGTGACCATCATTGAGGGCCGCAACCGCCAGGTCCGAAAAATGTTTGAAGAAGTGGGGCACCACGTCGAGAAAATCCGGCGTGTGCAGTACGGCCCGCTTGCGCTCGATGTGCCGCCGGGGGACTGGCGCAATCTTACTTTGCTGGAAGTTGCCAAGCTGAAATCCGCTGCGTCGGGGCAGAGGGTTGCTCCTCCGCCGAGCCCGCACATTTCGCTGCGCGCACCGAAATCGCTTCGCCCTAAACGCCCGCGCACGACGACGCGCTCAGCGAAGTCCACCGCGAAGAGTCGGCACGATTAACGAAGCAGCCGACCTGCACTCGGCTTGGACGGGCGAGCCGCCCGTCCCCACCCCATCCGCGCTACGACCTCGCTTCCTCAAGCATCGGCAATCGCGCGGCGCCGTACAGGCCGGCGTCGCTGCCTAAGAGCGCGCGGGTGATGATGGTTTTGCGTGTGCCCGCATCGAGGCGCGCGGAAGCTCCCTGGCTTGTTGTTGGATCGTGCGGCGCGGTGGCGACATAGACATAGCAGCGGCGCCGCAGCTCTTCGAAAAGCGCGGGCGAAAAAGCGTCCCACGCGCTTGATGCGCCCCCGCCAATCACGTAAATCGGCAGGTTCAAGGTATTGATCAGGCCCGCAAGCGCAATGCCCAGATAACGGCCGACGTCGCGAAAAATGCGGCGCGCATTCTCATCGCCTTGAATCGCGAGATTGTAAATTGATTTGGCGCTGAACTCCGGATCGGAACTGGCGGCGCGTGCCAATGCCGACCGGGCATCGCCGGCAGCCGCCTCACGAGCCATGCGCACCACTGCCGTCGCCGACGCGTATTGCTCCACGCAGCCGTGATTTCCGCATCCGCACAAGTGGCCTTCGGGTTCAACTGTGATATGCCCGACCTCTCCGGCCATGCCGTTCGCGCCGCGCCAGATCGTTCCGCCCAGGACAAGTCCACCGCCGACGCCGGTGCCCAGGGTCAGCATCGCCATGTCGGAAAACTCCTTGGCCGCTCCCAGCCATTTTTCTCCGAGGGCCGCGACGTTGGCGTCGTTTTCAAGAATGACGACGGTCTTCAGGCGCCGCTCAATTTCAGCGCGCACGGGATAGTCCGCCCAGCCGGGCAAGTTGGGCGATTCGCGCAGGAGGCCGGTTTGCATGTCGATGATGCCGGGCACGCCAACGCCGATCCCGAAGAGCGGCGCGGAGTCCCGGAATTTCTCCAACATGCGCTGGATCGCATCGCACATGTCGTTGATGACGTGATCGCGTCCCAGCGAAACTTTGGTGCCGAGAGTGACTTTCTCGACCAAGTTGCCCTGCTCATCCACGGCGGCAATGCGCAGGTTGGTGCCGCCGAGATCTACTCCTATGGAAAACTTATTCATGCCGCTCCATTATGGCTATTTTTGGCATTTTGAACAGTAGTGACTGCTGCGGCCGGACAGCACGACGCGGCGGATCGCGGCCCCGCATACCAGGCATGGATCGCCTTCACGGCCATACACTCGATGCTGGAGCTGGAAAAATCCTTCTTCCCCGTCGGCATCCACGTAATCGGAGATCGACGATCCACCGAGCGCAATTGCTTCACGCAACACCTCCCGCACAGCCAAATGTAACTTGCGCAACTGCTCTCGCGTGATGGTGGCCGCGCGGCGGCGAGGACGAATGCCGGCGCGAAACAACGATTCGTCGGCATAAATGTTGCCCACGCCGCGGAGCAATTTCTGATTCAGAAGCGCGCTCTTGATCGGAGTCTTGCGCCCACGGAAAAGGGCGAGGAATGCCTCCTCGCTTACCTCCAGCGGTTCCACACCACCTGGATCGAATCCGCCGGCATGTACGCTGAGTTTGCCGAACATCCGCGGATCGACAAACCGCAGTTCGCGCCCGGAGGCCAGCTTCGCAATCAGGTGCGTGTGTTTGATGATTTCCGCCGCCGGTTCGCTGACGACCAGGCGTCCGGTCATCCCCAGATGAACGATCCATTGCGCCGTAGCTACCTCCTTTTGTAGAGACGCGGCTCGCCGCGTCTTGCGGCGAACGCCAGATCTGCCTTTGTTTGCGCTTGCTGTTCCCTCCAGATCGAACACGATGTGTTTTCCGGCGCGATGCACTCGCACGATTCGTTTGCCTTCTAGCGTCGAGGCGATGAGGGTTGCGGGCGATTTGAGCGGCTGGCGGCGGGAGCCGATCCAGACGGACTCGAACGCGTCTCCAACGATGCGCTTGTCGAGGCCTCGCGCGATGGTTTCAACTTCGGGGAGTTCGGGCACTCTTCAGGATACAAGATCGGAGAAGCACTACGGATAGCCAACGGCGGCTGTCGCTGCGCGAACCTTAGTTCAGGTTTGCTCCTCCACACCTCGATTCGGTATGCTAGAGCGTACACACCGAGCGCCGCCGATCTTCCCGGTTTTCCAGTCTTATCAGCAGCAGCGACGCGGCCAGTGTGTGCGACCCCAGGGGCGGCCTGATGGCCGCGCAAATTCAATTGGAGTGTGCATTGAGAAGAGGAACGAGCAGAGGCAGAACTGCGGTCATTGTCGGGGCGCAGTGGGGCGACGAGGGCAAAGGGAAGATCGTCGATGTACTTACCCGGACTTTTTCCGTCGTGGCCCGCTACGCCGGCGGGCACAATGCCGGACACACCGTCATTATCGACGGCAAGAAATTTATTCTGCAGCTTGTTCCCGGCGGAATTCTGCGGCCGGAGTGCACCAGCGTTGTCGGCAATGGCGTGGTGATTGATCCGCTGGCCTTTCTGAAGGAAGTCGCTTCTCTGCGCGCCGCGGGCGTGAAAGTGGAAGGCAATCTGTGGGTGTCGAACCGCGCACAGGTTATTCTTCCCTACCATCGCATGATGGAGCTGGGATCGGAAAACGCTCCGGGGCGGGTGAAGATCGGGACCACATCGCGCGGCATCGGTCCGGCTTACGAAGACAAAATGGGACGCCGCGGGTTGCGGGTCGCCGATCTGCTTGACACGCAACTGCTGCGTACGCACATTGAAAACGCATGCCGCGAAAAAAACATGATCGCGCACGCGCTCTTCAACTCCGATCCGCTCGACGCCGACAAGATGTTCCACGAATACTCTGACGCGGCGCGGCAGCTTGCTCCTTTTGTGCGCGACACGGCGCTCCTGCTGAACCGGGCACTTGCCGAGGGCAAATCGATTGTCTTCGAGGGCGCGCAGGGCACCATGCTGGATATCGATCATGGCACCTATCCGTTCGTGACTTCCTCGAGCGCGACGTCCGGCGGCGCGGCGACTGGAACCGGTGTGCCTCCGACATCGATTGATACAATTATCGGCATCACGAAAGCTTATTGCACGCGCGTCGGCAGTGGACCCTTCCCCAGCGAACTGCTCGGCGCCGAAGGAGAAGACCTGCGCAAACGCGGCAGCGAATTCGGCGCTGTCACCGGACGTCCGCGCCGCACCGGCTGGCTCGATTTGCCTCTGCTGCGTTACGCTGGCATGATTAACGGCATCTCCTGGCTGGTGGTTACTAAGTTGGATGTGCTCGACCACCTGAAGGAGATTCCGGTTTGCGTGGAGTATAAGGTGGACGGCAAGGAAACTGACGAAGTTCCGGCCCAGGCATGCGGGTACGAGAAGATTGAATGCATCTATCGCAACATGCCGGGCTGGGCCAGTCCAACGCAAGCAATTCGGACGTTCGAGGCATTGCCCAAGGCTGCGCGCGAATATCTGGCGTTCGTTGAAAAGGAAACGGGAGCGCGGGTCGGAATGATCTCGACGGGGCCGGATCGCGAACAGACGATTTTGGTCGACGACTTTGTGAGCGAGTTAGGGTTGAAGAGCAACTAGAAGTTGTGGTGTAGATTGTTTGGGGAGGACACGGCCACAGCCGTGCCAATAGTCCAGAGCGCATAGAACGGAGCTGACGGATGGTGGTACTGGCGGTAACCTGGATGGCAAAAATTGGACGCGAGTCCGAAGTGGCCGCAATCTTTGAGAAACTTACAGCCGAATCGCGGAAAGAACCGGGGTGCCGCATGTATCAGGTGCACAAGCACAAGACCGATCCGCGCCGGTTTTTTATCTATGAACAATATCAGGACGACGCTGCCCTGGAAGCGCATCGCGCCGCGCCGCATTTCCTGCAATTCGGAAAAAAAGATCTGCCCAAGATCGCTGACCGCACTGAGGGACATTTGTTCGAACCGCTAGGGTAGCAGTTCTCAGTTCTCAGTTCCCAGTTCTCAGTAAAAGCGAATCCCGGATTGATTACTTTGTACCGAGAACTGAGAACTGCTAGTACTACTGCGTCAATTCGTATCCCGCAAAAAAGAAGCTCAACTCGAAGCGCGCGGTTTCATCCGCGTCGGAACCGTGGATGGCGTTGTGCTCAATATCGCTGGCCCACTTCTTGCGGATGGTGCCCTCCTC
>JBAVAA010000234.1:0-8579 GCA_049585515.1 Terriglobales bacterium
GCGATGTCGGCCACCAGATCGTCGCCGCTCTTTACGTCCTTGCCATCGACGGAGGTGATGGTGTCGCCAATCTTCAGGCCCGCCTCGTCGGCTGGGCTGCCCGACACGACGTTCGATACGGTTACACCCGCGCCGTAAATATGCGCGATGGCCGGGTTCGGTTGCGCGGAGAATTCAATGCCGATGGACCCGCGCGCGACGCGGTGCTCCGGTCCGATCAACTGGTTATAGACCTGCGCCACCGTATTCGACGGCATGGCAAAGCCAACGCCCGCGTATGAACTTGTCTCCGTCAGAATGGCAGTATTGATGCCGATGACCTCTCCCGCCATGTTCACCAGCGGTCCGCCGGAATTGCCAGGGTTGATCGCGGCGTCGGTTTGAATAAAAGACTGGAACTGCCGGTTGGGAACGATGTTGCGTCCCTTGGCCGACACGATGCCCGCGGTCACCGTCTCCTGCAAGCCGAAGGGACTGCCGATGGCGAGCACCCAATCGCCAACATCCATGCCATCGGAGTTGCCCAGCTTCGCGGCCGGCAATGCATGATCGACATCGATCTTGATTACTGCAAGGTCAGTCTCCTGGTCCAGACCGATCACTTTGGCATCGTGACCCGGAGAGGCCGGGTTTTCATCCTGCAACTTCACGCGAATCCGGTCTGCTTTTTCGACCACATGGCGGTTGGTAACGATGTAGCCCTTGGAATCGACGATCACGCCGGAGCCAAGCGAACGCTGGCGTATGGTGCCTGCGTCTTGACCACCCTGGCCGCCAAAGAACTTGTCAAAAAAATCCTGGAAAGGGCTGTCGTCCTCGCCGCCCTGATCCTGGTCTGGATCGGGACGCGCGCGCAGCCCCCGACGGTGCGGGTTCTTGATCGTTGACTCGGTGTTGATGTTCACGACGCTCGGCTCAAGCTGCTTGGAAATCTGGGAAAAGGCGTTGGAGAGTTGCTGCGGCGCAGGAACGGTCAGCGGTGTCGCATCCGACGACTTCTGGCCCTCTTTTCCCTTCACTCCATAAGAAACAATGGTGCCAATCAAAATTCCAACCGCCAGAGTAGCCAGAATCGTTAGCGTGTACGCCCAACGGTTGGCTTTGAGACGCACCCAAAAGGCGCTTTCGCGCGAATCCATTTCTTGCCTCCTGAAATGTCTAGCCCTTTATTATACCTTCACCGCAACAGGGATCGGTCCGAAGGGTTCCAATCAGTTAGACGCAGAAAACGTGGTTCACGTTTCCGATCTCTTGTAGAGACGCGGCTCGCCGCCTCTCTGCCGCAGACGGATACGGGCCAGCCGGGGCCAGCCGGAGTCCCATCTCCGCAAGCGCCTAGAGCTTCAATGTCATCAGTGCCAAAAAAAGTCCCGTATAGCCGGCGATAACCAGCAAAACCAGCAATGCTCCAAAACTGAGCACATTGAAAAGCCCCCACGGCTTCTGCACCGCTCCCAGTGCCAGCTTCCATAGTCCGAAACTGCTCGCCAGCGCGCAGACCGGTAAGACGAACAGCCCGATCGCCCGCCCGTGCGCCACCTGGGGAACAACAATCAGGAACATTACTGCAGGAAGAAAGATCAAAGCCGGGATGATGGCCAGCGGCGCGCCGATCAGAAATGCGCGTTCCCGCTCCTTATATTGAGTCATTGGATCATTGAGGCATTGAAATCATTAAGTCATCTTGCTCATTGAATCGTTGAACAGCGGAATCAATTGAGCCGCGCGAAATGATTCAATGTCTCAATGATTTAATGTCTCAATGACTCAATGATTCAATGTTGTACACGGTCTTGCCGCCGACCACCGTACGCAGAACTTTCGTCTCCAGAATTTTTGCAGGCGCGACCGCGGTAATATCCCGATCGAGAACGACGAAGTCGGCAAGCATGCCCGGTTCCAGCCTGCCTTTCTGCTTTTCGGCAAACTCGGCAAAGGCCGCGCCCGTCGTGTAGGCGGCGATCGCCTGATCGATGTTCACCTTCTGCGCTGGGTAGTAACTCCTTTTGCCGTCTTCACTCATGCGAGTCACTGCCGCGTAGATGCCGCGAAATGGCGTAACCGGTTCGACCGGATAATCCGTACCAAAGGCCAGCACCACTCCATTGCGCAGAAATTCAGCCCAGGCGTAGGAGTGTTCGGCGCGCTTCGGTCCCAGCCGGGACTCAGCCCAGTTCATATCCGTGAGCACGTGGCTGGGTTGCATGGACGCGATCACCTTGAGCTCTTTGAAGCGCAAAATCTGCTGAGGTGTCGTGACTTGCGCATGCTCAACCCGAAGCCGGTAGTTGGCGCCGCCATCGACTGCTTTCACATTGGCTTCTTTTGCCGCCTTCTCCGCTTGGGCAAAAGCATCGAGCGCCATCTGCACTCCTTTGTCGCCGATGGCATGGAAGCCGAGCTGATAGCCCGCCAGCACCCGCTCCTTGGCCATCGCGTTGAGTTTGGCCGCGTCGTATTGAGGCAGCCCGCTATTGCCCGGATCGTCGCTGTACGGTTCAAGCAAGGCAGCGGTCTTAGAGCCGAGCGAACCATCCATGAATGCTTTTAGCATTCCGGTATGAAGCAGGTTATCCGAGGCGGGATGCGAGCTGCGCTTGCGATTCAGATCTTCCATCGAGTCGTCGAAAGTCAACCACTCTGAAATTCTCGCCGTCAGCTTTCCCTCGTGCTCGAGTTCTTCGTAAATCTGAAAATAATCCCACTGCGAGTAATCCTGCGCCGAGGTAACCCCGTGGCTCGCCAGATCGGCAAGCGCCAGTTCGACAGCCTGCCGGCGCTTTTCGTGCGTTGGCGGAGGAATTGCGGACTGCACCGCCTGTTGCGCTTTCTCGCGCAGAATCCCGTTGGGCGTTCCTGAGTCATCGCGATCGATCTTTCCGCCCTCCGGATCGCGGCTGGCAACAGTAACACTGGCCAATACCAGCGCGCGCGTGTTGGCCACGCCAATGTGTCCGTCCACGCGTTCCAGATAAACCGGGTGTTTGCCGCTTACTTCATCCAGATCCCAGCGTGTGGGCAGCGTCTTGACCGGCCACAGAGTCTCGTCCCAACCTGCACCCACCACCCAGTCTCCGGGACCGGCCGCTTCAACCTTGGCCCGCAAGCGCTCTCGGAGCTCATCCAGGGTCTTTGCGCCGACCAGATTCACATTCATCTTTTCAAGACCGGCGCTGGCCAGGTGCATGTGGGCATCATTGAACCCAGGCATGACAAAGTGACCATCGAGATCGACGATCTTAGTGTCAGCCCCTTTCAATCTCATCACGTCATCGCGCGTCCCGACTGCGAGGATGCGGTCGCCGCGTACTGCCAATGCTTCCGCGCGCGGGTTCGCGCCCAATGACGCCCCCACATTGACCACGCCGGTATAAATGTTGCCGTGAATAAAGATCAGGTCGGCTTTCGGCTTCTGGGCGCCCGACCGTGTGTCCTGACTTGACATGCCGGTCTGCGCTAAAGCGCCAGCTGCTGCGGTCAATAGCATCAGCAGAATCGGAGAGATTTGCTTCATCATTCGCCTGCTCCCGAGAGTGCCAGCATTGTAAGCAGGATGCGCCTTAGTCCCAACTCCCGTCCATTACAGTCGAACCATTCTTGCAACGTGTGAGCGCCGCCACCGGAACCCCCGCCGCCGATGGCAATCGCCTCGCGGCCCAGCGAAAGTGGAATGTTAGCGTCGGTCGACGCTCGCTGCACCTGCGCCATATTGCCCAATTGCGCATCGACGGCGCGAATCACCTTCAGCAGGCGCGCATCCGGCACGAGTTCGCCTGCCGGACGATTCCCGATCTCCACCACTTCGCTCTGCACGACCTGCGGCTTGCGGCTCGTGCGTTGAGCCGCTGTCCGATTCTCGACGGCCACTGCCTGATCCAGCGCGATCCGCAGAGACCTCTCCAGCCGATCGATTTCCGGCGTCGACGTGGAACGCAAATCGACCCTCATGCTGGCGGATTCCGGAATGGAATTTACGGACGTTCCGCCTCGAATCGTACCCACGTTAAATGTTGTTTTTGGCGAGGCCGGCACCGACGTCTGACTGAAGATCTCGATTACGCGCGAGAGTGCAATAATCGGATTGGGCGCGCCAAAGTCGGTCCAGGAGTGCCCACCCGGACCGCGCACAATCACCTCGAAGCGGCGGCTGCCCAAGGCTTCGGCCACAACGGTGTCTGCTCCTGCGCCATCGACAATTACGCTATAGGCAATCGAATCACGCCAGCGCGGCGTCGCGAAAACGTGACGCATGCCGCGCAGATCTCCCTCGCCTTCCTCCCCGACGTTGCCGATGAACACAAACGGCAGCCCATGCGATATTCGCGCACCGCCCAGCACGCTGGCCACCGCCAGCATCGCAGCGATGCCCGCTCCGTTGTCGGAAACTCCCGGACCATACAACCGGCTGCCCTGTTGGCGAATATTCAAAGGCGTGGCCGCCGGAAACACGGTATCGATATGCGCGCTGAGGGCCACGAAACGGCTGCCATAGCCGGGACGAACCCCGAACACGTTGCCCACCTCATCCACCTGCACATCGATGAGTCCGAGCTCGCGAAAACGGTCGGCCAGCCAGGCGCCGCGGGCCGTCTCTCCAAAAGGAGGCGCGGCAACTCGTGTCGCCTCCATCTGCCACAGCGCAAACTGCGATTCCTGGGAGCGAAACCGGTCGAAAGCAGCGCGCACTTCCGGCGAGCCGGCAAGACGCGCTACTTCCTCCTGCACCGGAGGATACGAATCGGAAGCTGACAGTGGTTGAATCCCCTTCATCCTTTGCGCCTATCTTATAACGTCAAAGTAACGTCGAAGCAATAAAGGCAGAGCTCCACGCCGTGCCAGCGTCAACCCACATCGCTATCAAGCAGGATTGTAAGAGCCTCAGCGCATGCTACGCAGAGCCGTTTCGCCGCGATGGGCTGCGAACATCTGCATACTATTCATAATCGTGGCGATTACGTTCTCGTTCCCGAGCGATGTGTTGATCATCAGGTGATAGAGGCTGCGTGTGGGCCAGTCGGAATTGAGATAGTGCTTGATGTAGGCTATCCGTTCTTTGTCCACATTTTCCACCAGGTCCTCTGCCTCTTCCCGGCTCTTCCCCATAGCCAACAGGCGCCGCATTTTTTCATCATGCGGAGCATAGGTAAAAACGCTGAAAGTATCCTCGCGATGGCGCAGGAAAAACGGCGAGCCCCGGCCAACAATCACTGCATTGCCTTCCTCTGCAATCGTGCCCATGATCTCTTCCACCATGGCCATCATGCGATCGGTATCAAACGCGCGGGAATTCGCCAGAGGCATGCTGCGTTCGTAACTGCCACGCCAGAATGCCTTCGCCAACCGGTAGAGACGGCTGTCCACGCGCTCGTCGCATAACACCACCGCCGATTCCGGCACCTGCGCGCGTTTGGCAATCTCGCACGTCAGTTGCTGATCCCAAAGCTTCCAACCCAACCGCTCCGCCAGTTGGCAGGCAATACCTCCGCCCCCGCTGCCAAATTCGCGTTCGATAGTAACGATGCGAAACATCGAGTATCCCTTAAAGACTGGAGCGACGGGCGTCTCACCCGTCCGGCAGGATCGAACGCTCCACTAATGAACTACCATGGCTCCCGGCTTCGTCCTCTTGATCAGGAAGACGCATGGGATCAAACATCCGATCAGCACCCCGAGCACCCAGAAGTTATCAATGTACGCCAGCATGGTGGCCTGCCGGATCACATTCGCCTGCAGCATCGCATAAGCATGCTGCTGCGCGGAACCGGCTCCGGCGCCCTTACCCGAAAAAATAGTCGTCAGCGAGCGCAATGCCGCCTGAAACTGCGGATTGGCGGGGTTCAATTTTTCCACCAGTTGGCTCTGGTGAACCTGCGCGCGGCGAGCCAGACCCGTGGTAACAACAGAAATCCCGACGCTTCCGCCCATGTTTCTGGCAAGATTCATCAAGCCCGAGGCAGCATTGTTTTTGTCGCGTGGCAGAGACGAATATGCGGCGGTATTAATCGGCACAAACAGGAAGGCGAGTCCGATCGCCTGGTAAGCGCGGGCAATCGTGACCGTGCGGAAATCCACCGCCAGGTCGAATGTCGTCATATGAAACAGCGAAAACGAGAGCATCGACAGGCCGAACATCATCAGATAGCGCGGGCTATGACGGGAAAGCAGAAGCCCCACCAAAGGCATGCACAGCATGATCGCAAAGCCGCCCGGCATTAATGCCAGTCCTGACCGTTCGGCTGTGTAACCGAGCAGCGTCTGCATGAAAAGCGGCAACAGCAGTGTGCTGCCGAGCAGCGCGAATCCGAGCATGAACATCAGGAAGTTGGCCGCGGCAAAGCTCCGCTCCCGAAATAAATGCAGGTCAATTACCGGGTCTTTCTGTCGCCACTCCCAGAGAATCACGAAGAGCAGCGACAAAACAGAAATCACGGTCAGCGTTACGATGAAATTCGATTCGAACCAGTCGTCGCGCTGCCCTTTGTCCAGGATCACTTGCAGAGTCCCCAGCCCCAGAGCAACGAAACCGAGCCCGGTATAGTCGATGTGAGTTTCACTCAGCTTGCGGCGCTTAAAGTACGGCGGATCCTGAATGAGCCGCGAAGTCAGCAAGAGCGAAAGAATTCCGACTGGGATATTGATGAAGAAGATCCAGCGCCAGGTGAAGTTGTCGGTGATCCAGCCTCCCAGCGTAGGACCGATGGCCGGCGCCATCACCACCGCTACGCCATAAACGGCAAATGCCATGCCGCGCTTGGCGGGCTCGAAAGTATCGGCGAGGATGGCTTGTTCGCTCGGCTGCAAACCTCCGCCGCCAGCCCCCTGCAGAACGCGAAAGAAGATGAGCATGCCGAGATTGGGCGCAAGACCGCACAGAAAGGAACTGATGGTAAACAGTGCTACGCAACCCATGTAGAAGTGCTTGCGGCCGACGATCGATGAGAGCCAGCCGCTGAGCGGCAGCACAATAGCGTTCGAAACGAGATAGGATGTAAGCACCCACGTGCTCTCGTCCGTCCCCGCGGAAAGACTGCCGGCAATATGGGGGAGAGCGACGTTGGCGATGCTCGTATCGAGCACCTCCATGAACGTGGCCAGCGTCACCGTCAGAGCGATGATCCAGGGATTGACCGCCGGCTTCCATTCCGCGGCCTCATTCATGGTGATCGCAGCAGCGCCCATTGATGTCGAAGCTCCTGCTTCGAGCTAAATCATTGAGTCATTGAATCATTTAGACATTGAGTCATTGAGAAACGCTCGAAGATTCACTCCTTAACGATTCAATGACTAAATGCCTCAATCACTCAATGTCTCAATGTCTTTACTTAATCCACACCTTCGGCTCGACCGACATCCCCGGACGGAGTTCATGGTTCTTGATGACGCCCGGATTGAACACAATTTTCACGGGAATGCGCTGGACCACTTTCACGTAGTTGCCGGTAGCGTTTTCAGGCGGCAGCAGACTAAAGCGCTCGCCACTGGCGCCGGCAATCGAATCGACATGCCCTTTGTAGGTCTTGCCGGTCGCATCCACGGCAATATCGGCCGACTGGCCCGGCCTGACGTTTCGAAGCTGCGTCTCCTTGAAATTTGCCGTTACCCAGATGTCGTTCTCGTCGAGCGGGATGATCTTCATCAACTCCTGGCCCGGCTGAACGTTTTGACCCACTTCGACGGTGCGGTTGCTGACCGCTCCGCTAACCGGCGCCGTCACTTTGGTGTACTGGAGATTCAGTTCCGCCTGGTCCAACTTAGCCTTCTTTTGCTCGGCAATGGCCTGCGCCGATTGCGCACGCGCGCGGGTAGCGCGCATGGTCTGCGGCGCCGTGCCCGCGGAGCGAAGATCGGCGCTGGCCTGCTGCAGCCTGCTCTCGGCCTGTTCGATCTGCGCCGCGTAAGCGTCGGCATTCGCGCGCGCCGCCTGCAGCGTTGCCGCGGCGGCCTGGGCGTTGGCGACAGATTGATCGTATTGCTGCTGCGAGATCTCCTGCTTGTCGATGAGCAGCTTGTAGCGGAGAAGGTCATTCTGCGCCTTGGTATTATTGGCGTCCGCTTCCGAAACCTGCGACTTGGCTGCTTCAAACTGTTGTCGCGCCGCATTGATTCCAGACCGCGCGTTAGCGACGCCCGCCTCCGCGGAGCTCACCTGGCTGGAGGTACTTACATTCGTGATGGGAACGTTAATCCCGGCGGCAGCAGCCTGCGCTTCCGCATCTTGGTATTCGGCGCGCGCCTGCGCCACAGCGACTTCGTAATCGGTCGGATCGATCTCCACCAGCACCGTTCCCTTTTCCACATATTGATTGTCTTCCACGTTCAGCTTGATTACGTGGCCGCTGATGCGCGTGCTCACCGAGTTCACATGGCCGTCAATCTGCGCGTCGTCGGTGGATTCATAGCTAGCCAGATAGCGCCACAAAAAGAAAACGGCGACCAGCAGTACGAGTCCAGCAATGATGAGGCCAAACTTGGTGCGCGGATTGCCGAGGAATGCGGCTCGCCGCTTATAGCGCGCTTCGCTGTCCGTCAGTTGCTGGCTCTGCGGCGGCGAAGAAGGCGGCGACGTCTCGGATGGCGGC
>JBAVAA010000235.1:0-1870 GCA_049585515.1 Terriglobales bacterium
AAGCGCTGGGAAAAGCCCAGACATTGACCCTTACCTACGTTGGTGCTACCGGTCGCAATCTTATAAGAAATGTCCTGTTGCATCCGCCAACGACGAGCAATGGCGAACTGGTGATCGCCAACGGATCAACCTCGGACTATGATGGCTTGCAAGTCCAGTTTCAGCGCAACCTAGCTGCGGGACTCCAGGCGCTCGCATCTTATACCTGGTCCCACTCAATCGATACGCAATCAGCGAACAATGGCGGCAACGCGGCTCCTTCGGGCACCGGCCCGTTTGACATAATCAACGACCGTGGCAACTCTGACTTCGACGTTCGCCATGCATTCAGCGGAGCCGTTACTTACGCGGTCCCGGGCGGAAATTTTGGCAAGGCCGGCGATGCGTTGCTGCATGGCTGGGGGGTGGACTCCATTCTTGTAGCTCGGTCAGCAACTCCGGTGGATTTGAGCGCCTCCAGTTATACCGGACCGGGTTCGAGCACGGTTAGCCTTCGTCCTGATATTGTTCCGGGCCAGCCGTTTTATCTGTATGGTGCAGCATGTGCTTCGGCGCTTCAAGAGCCAACGTGTCCTGGGGGAAAGGGTTTGAATCCGAATGCATTTACCGGGACAGTGGGAGATGGCCGTACTCCACCTGGCACGATCCCTGTTGATAATAGTGGGAATCCTTTGCGACAAGGCACTCTCGGACGCAACCAACTCCGAGGTTTCGGCGCAACACAGCTCGATTTCGCCGTGCGCCGCCAGTTCCACATCTACGAGCGGACTAACCTGCAGTTCAGAGCGGAATTCTTCAACCTGTTGAACCATCCGAACTTCACGAACTTCAATGGCGCCATCTATAACTCAGATTTCGGGCTCTCTCCGCAAACGCTCAACAATTCACTGAGTGGCAATGGCAATGGCGGTCTGAGCTCGATCTACCAGATTGGGGGGCCCCGCTCTATTCAATTAGCATTGAAGATCGTCTTCTGAGCCCTTCATGAAATCGCTGATCGCGGCGGCGCTGGAGTGTTACTTAGTGTCGAAAACTAATGTGCGCCGACCGTTTTCCAGAGGCCTTAGGCCAGACGGAACGTTAGCGCAACCGTTGCATTACTAGGCACGGAGTATTGAGAAGCTAAATGGCCAATGTTTCTACAGACGCCGTAATGAGCGCGTTTCCGAGGTGCGCGTTGTGTCATCTTCCGACGCCGCTCGAGAAGTTGCCTGCCCTGAGCCGGGAACTCGGCATCAATCTTTTCGTAAAGAGAGATGATCAGACAGGTTTGGCGTTTGGTGGAAACAAGTCCCGGAAACTTGAATTTGTTATCGGCGATGCACTCAGCAAGGGGGCAACGTCGATCATTACCTGGGCGGGAGTGCAATCGAACTGGTGTCGGCAATTGGCTGCGGCGGCGCGCAAAGTCGGCATTAAGCCCATCCTCGTCTTGTTTCGGAGGCCGGGCCTGCCCGCTGATGTCGACGGAAACCTTCTGCTGGATTATTTGTTGGACGCTGAAGTTCACGTCAAGGATCTCGGGACCCGGGACATGATGAGCTTTTCAGGAGTTTTCAACTTTATTCAACCAATTTTGGAACGGGAACGCGCACGTGGACGTATCACTTATGTAGCTCCCATCGGTGCGTCGCTGGCAGATGGTTCAATGACACGACCGCTCGGCGCGATCGCTTATGTGGATGGCACCGCCGAACTGCTGGGCCAAGCGCAGACATTGGGAATGCATGTCGATCATGTGGTAGCCGCAACAAGTTCAGGCAGTATGCAGGCGGGTCTGATCGCAGGTTCTAAATTGTTGAACGCCGGCTTCAGAACCACAGGAATTGCGGTATCGGACGACACGGCAACCTTAACGGCGCTGGTATCC
>JBAVAA010000236.1:0-5530 GCA_049585515.1 Terriglobales bacterium
CAACAAGTCAGGCAAGGGATTCCAAACTAGATCATGGACGACGGGCTGTTACGACTGTTCGGGACGCAAAGGCTCGGCGGAACAATATCTGGGCAGGTTTCAGCGTAAACAAGGCTTAATTCACTAATTCACTGTCGCGTGCGAGCAAAGCCGCTCTGATTCTTACTTGTTCCTGATCTTCGTTTATGACGGCCTGCAGGAGAAAAAGAAGTTTCAGCTCCCGAGCGGAGTCACACGGCGCTTCGTTTGATATATCCCAGCACAATTTCCGCGCTAATTCGATGTCGTACACATCGCGCCTCAAATGATGAGGACAGTCTGTCCCCAGGAACGAGATGACGCAATACAGCAATCTGTGTACGGTACCGCACATTGAACTCTAGCGGAATGAATACCTTCGCTCGGCTATCTACATCGAGTAGCCGATTCACCCCACACGAGGGCGGCAGCGCGAACATGGGCAGGGCTGGCGTCACAACCTTTCCAGACAAGATAGCGTCCTGGATCGGCTTGCTGACACACCAAAGTAATCGCGCAGCCTCTCTCGGAGATGTCCAATTTTTGTCTGATGCTTTTGCGGAAACACCGATCTTTTCGCGATTCTCGTGGAAGTAGCGTATGCAAGTTGCAGAGCCTACACGAAGGTCTCCCCCACCTAAGTTACTTTTTTGGAATTCCCGTTGGGTTGACAATTTGTGTCAATGCGAAAGCATCCTCGCTGATCCCCCGACATCAGCGATTTCGCACTAACTGCCTATTTCGCGCAATAAGGAGAGATATGTCTCAGCGGCTGGGTGACCTGCTCGTCAAGGAAAAGGTCATTACCCCGGAGCAGTTGGAACAGGCGATCAAGCTGCAGAAGGAGTCGCACTCGCGGCTTGCTTCCGCCTTGGTGAAGCTGGGCTTTCTTACGGATGAGGATGTCACCAACTTTCTTTCACGCCAATATGGCGTGCCTGCCATCAATCTTTCTTATTTCGAAATCGATCCTACCGTCGTCAAGCTGATTCCCTTCGAAACCGCGAAACGCTATCAGATTCTGCCGTTGAGCCGGGTTGGCGCTTCGCTCACCATCGCCATGGTGGATCCGACCAACGTCTTTGCCATGGACGATATCAAGTTCATGACCGGCTTCAACATCGAGCCGGTGGTGGCTTCGGAAAGCTCCATCATCGAGGGCATCGATAAGGCGTACGGCGCTACAAAAGAAGAAGAGCTCGAACAGGTCATGCAGTCCATGAACGACATGGGCGAAGGCGCCGATGTCGAACTGCAGGACGAAGAGCACGAACTGGAACTCAGGGAACTGGAGAAGGCGGCCGATGAAGCGCCTATCGTCAAGCTGGTGAATCTGGTGCTCACCGATGCGGTGAAGCGCGGGGCCAGCGATATTCACATGGAGCCATACGAGAAGGAATTCCGCGTGCGCTTCCGTATTGACGGCGTGCTCCAGTCGATCATGAATCCGCCGCTGAAACTGAAGGACGCCATCACTTCGCGTCTCAAGATCATGGCCAAGCTCGACATCAGCGAAAAGCGCCTACCGCAGGACGGCCGCATCATGCTGAAGATGCAGATTGGCACGAAGAAGAAGCAGCTCGATTTCCGCGTTTCCACGCTGCCTACACTGTGGGGCGAGAAGATCGTGCTCCGGCTGCTCGACAAGGAAAATCTGCGTCTCGATATGACCAAGCTCGGCTTCGAACAGGAGTCGCTGGTCAAGTTCGAGAAGGCCATCCTTAAGCCTTACGGGATGGTACTGGTCACGGGGCCGACCGGATCGGGCAAGACCAACACGCTTTACTCCGCCATCTCGCGACTGAACCAGCCGGACACCAACATTATGACCGCCGAAGACCCGGTTGAATTCCAACTGGGAGGCGTGAACCAGGTACAGATGAAGGAGCAGATCGGCCTGAATTTTGCGACGGCTCTGCGCGCGTTCTTGCGGCAAGATCCGAACACCATTCTGGTGGGCGAAATCCGCGACTTTGAAACCGCCGAAATCGCCATCAAGGCCGCGCTGACCGGCCACCTTGTCTTGTCCACTCTGCACACCAACGGCGCGCCGGAAACCATCACGCGTCTGATGAATATGGGCATTGAGCCCTTCCTGGTCGCGACTTCGGTGCACCTGATCTGCGCCCAGCGCCTGGTGCGCCGGATCTGCAAGGACTGTGCCGAACCGGTCGAGGTTCCTCCGCAGGCGCTGATCGATGAGGGCTACTCGCCTGAAGAATCGAAGACGGTGCAGATCATGAAGGGCGCCGGCTGCGCCACCTGCAACAAGACCGGCTATAAGGGCCGGACCGGTTTATATGAAGTGATGGAAGTGGATGACGAGGTCCGGGAGCTGGTTCTGGTTGGCGCCTCGGCGATCGAACTCAAAAAGAAAGCGATTGAACGCGGCATGATCACCCTGCGCCGCAGCGGGCTGATCAAGGTCGCGCAAGGCTGGACCACGCTCGAAGAAGTGGCTCGCGAAACGATCCACTAAAAACTGCATCAGGAAAGAAAGAACCTATGGCACTCTCATTAAGCGATCTGCTCCGCCGCATGTTGGAGATGGGGGGCAGCGACCTCCATATCACCACCAACTCTCCGCCCCAAATCCGGGTGCACGGCCATCTGGTGCCGCTTGACCTGCCCCAGTTGACACCGGCCGAGACCAAGCAACTCGCCTACAGCGTGATGACCGATTCGCAGAAGCACCGCTTCGAAGAAACACTGGAGCTCGATTTCTCGTTCGGTTTGAAGGGTCTCGCTCGCTTCCGCGCCAACGTTTTCAATCAGCGCGGCGCTTCGGCGTGCGTTTTCCGCTTGATCCCGTTTGAGATCAAATCGTTCCACCAGCTGGGTCTGCCCGCAGTGGTCAGCAAGATGTGCGATAAACCGCGCGGGCTCGTACTTGTAACCGGGCCGACCGGATCGGGCAAGTCCACCACGCTTGCGGCCATGATCGACAAGATCAATACCGAGCGCCACGAACACATCCTCACCATCGAGGACCCGATCGAGTTCGTGCACATGAACAAGAACTGCATTGTTAATCAGCGCGAAGTGCACTCCGACACCAAGGGCTTTACCGACGCGCTGCGCGCCGCGCTGCGTGAAGATCCGGACGTGGTGCTGATCGGCGAAATGCGCGACCTGGAGACTATCGAATCCGCGCTGCGCATTGCGGAGACCGGTCACCTCACATTTGGTACGTTGCATACCAATTCCGCATCTTCGACCATCAACCGCATCATCGACGTGTTCCCGGCGCACCAGCAGTCGCAGATCCGCGCCCAGCTTTCGCTGGTGCTCGAAGGCATCATGTGTCAAAGCCTGCTGCCGAAAAGCGACGGCAAAGGACGCGCGATGTGCATGGAAATCCTGGTGCCCAATGCTGCGGTCCGCAACCTAATTCGCGAAGACAAGATTCACCAGATCTACTCGGCCATGCAATCCGGGCAGGAAAAGTTCGGCATGCAGACGTTCAACCAGGCGCTGGCCACGGCATATTTCCAGAAGCAAATCACCCTGGAACTGGCGCTGATGCGCTCGAGCAATCAGGACGAACTGCAGGAAATGATCGCGCGTGGCGCCGGCCTGGTAAACCGCGGGACGGTCACCCCGACGGGCAGAGGCGTCGTGACGGCGAAACGGTAAGGCAGGGATCAGGCGGCAGGTGTTAGGTCTTATGGTCTTGGCCAAGGCGTAAGTCTAGATTTTGATTTTGGATGTTCGATGTCAGGCTGGGCGTCAGATACGGCAATCTTCGGTATCAGGTTTTCCTGAGACGTAAGACCTGAGAGCTGACAGCCGGTTCACAAGGAGAAAGTACCATGCCAGTTTTTACATTTTCGGGAAAGACCGCATCGGGCGAGAAAGTGCAAGGTGAGCGCATCGCGTCGACCAAAGACGGATTGGCCTCACAGCTCCGCAAGGAACACATAACGCCCGGCTCCATTCGGGAGAAGGGCAAGGAATTTGCCCTGCCCACCTTTGGCAGCAGCAAGGTCAAGGTCAAGGAGGTAGCGGTATTCTTCCGCCAGTTTTCGGTCATGATCGACGCAGGCTTGCCCCTAGTGCAATGCCTGGAGATCCTCGGCGCCAACCAGGAAAACCCGAACTTTCAGAAAACGCTGCTCGGGGTCCGGACCGGCGTCGAAGGGGGCGCCACGCTGGCCAATGCGATGCGCCAGTTTCCGACGATCTTCGACGATCTAAGCACGAACATGATCGAGGCCGGCGAAACCGGCGGTATTCTCGACATCATCCTCCAGCGCATGGCGATCTATGTCGAAAAGGCAGTCAAGCTGCGTGCAGCCGTCAAGTCGGCGTTGATCTATCCGGTGGCGGTCGTATCTCTTGCTGTATTGATCGTGGCCGCACTGCTCAAATGGGTGGTGCCAATTTTCGCGAATCTGTTTGTCGGATTGGGCGTCGCCCTTCCGCTACCCACCCGCATTGTCATTGGCCTCAGCGACTTTGTGGGCCATTTCTGGTGGTTCTTCATCGTTGGCGGCGTTGGTCTTTTTTTCGGGGTCAAGCAGTTCCGCAAGCACCCCCGAGGCCGCTATTACTTCGACGCCATGCTCCTCAAGCTGCCGATTATTGGTTCGCTGTTGCGCAAGATCGCTGTCGCCCGTTTTACTCGTACTCTGGGCACCCTCATCACCTCGGGCGTTCCGATTCTCGAAGGTTTGTCGATCACGGCTCGCACCTCCGGCAATGCCGTGCTCGAGGAAGCGCTGATGAAGGTACGCAAGGCCATTGAAGAAGGCCGCACCATCGTCGACCCGCTGCGCGAAAGCGGCGTCTTTCCGAACATGGTGACGCAAATGATCGGCGTGGGCGAAGCCACCGGCGCTATGGACGCCATGCTGCAGAAGATCGCGGACTTTTACGAGGACGAAGTCGACTCCGCGACCAAAGATATGTTGGCCATGCTGGAACCGGCCATCATCGGTCTGCTCGGTATCACCATCGGCGGCATCGTAATTTCTCTGTACATGCCGTTGTTCGCAATGATCGCAAAATTGTCTGGATAGAAAGACAGCCGTCAGCAGTCAGCCGTCAGCTAAACCCAAATCCTGCGGGCAGTGACGAATTAACTGACGGCTGATGGCTGATGGCTGACTGCCAATTCATGCATTCCATCTCCGATGAGCGAAACTGGCTGACTTGGCTGGTGAAGGTTCGCATCCTGATCCTGATGGTCCTGCTCGCTATCGAACTTGCCGTCATCCGCCTTACTCCGAACCCGCTGCCGGTTTTGCCCTTTCTTACCGGCATGGTGCTGTGGTTCGTGCTCTCACTGTTTTTCATTTTCCTGGTTTCGGTTTGGCGGGAACACCGTCTGCAGGCCATTTTGCAAGTGCTTGCCGATCTGGCCATGGTTACGCTCGTTGTCCATGTCACAGGAGGCATCGACAGCTCGCTGAATTTCCTTTATCCGCTGGTCATTGTGGTGGCTTGCATGCTGCTGCCGCGAATCTGGGCATATCTAAGCGCGGCCCTGGCGTTCATCCTGTTCGGGACC
>JBAVAA010000237.1:0-3304 GCA_049585515.1 Terriglobales bacterium
CTGAAGCGCTGGGCTAAGTTAGGTCGCCCCTCCCGGGCTTATCGCAGCTTCAAACCGCTGTGCCACCTGAAAGTCGAAGCCGTCGAGTTCTACCGGAGCATGTGAAGCTGCGCCTCTTCAAAACAAACTAGAACCTAGTTTTTCAGCAAGCTTAAAAACTCTATTGTCCTGACGGCGCCGCTGCGGTTTTCTCCGGCGCAGCTTTGTCGGTCGCGCTGCCGAGCCGGGTTAAGAACGGGAAGAAGGGCGTGACTTCAAACGGCATCTTCTCGGCAGCCGAGGAGACAGCGACGGGCTTGGTCTTGACCAATTCCAGCCGATTGTT
This sequence comes from Terriglobales bacterium, assembly GCA_049585515.1. Classification (GTDB taxonomy): domain Bacteria; phylum Acidobacteriota; class Terriglobia; order Terriglobales; family Acidobacteriaceae; genus Acidiflorens. The sequence goes on from JBAVAA010000237.1 coordinate 326, forward strand.
CCAGGGATCGACCTTGACGCGGCCTCCGAGCGGAAGCGCCGCGACCTGATCGGTCTTTTTCGGATCATATTGCGGGGACGCGGTCATTAAAGAAGACATTCTGGTGGCGTCGCCATTGAGCAGCCCTTCACCCAAATGCGGACGGATCAGGTTCTTCAGTTGCGGAGCGTGGGCCTGGACTGCCTTCAGAAACAAACCAGCGTTATTCAATTTGTCTTTGTAGGGCGAATTGTTGAGCAGTTCAATGGCTTTTTTGTCGGCAGCTTCCTCTTCGCCGGGATCGCGAGCAAAATCCATGCGCTCAAAAGTTCGCTCATCTGGGAAAAACATGCGGTCGTTGAAGGCTAGTTTGGTGTTGAGCTGATGACCGAGTGCGATATGCGCCAGTTCGTGCGTCAGGATCATGGCCAGGGACGCTTCGTCGGGTAGCACGTCAATCATGCCGCGGCTCACGACGATGGTATGGCCGATGGTGAACGACTCGAGCGGCGTGGTCATCAAGACGCGACAATGGACCTCGGGTTGAATGTCGAGGTTATTAGTCACCATCATGTTGTTGACCACGGTTTGCAGCACTTTGTCGACTTCGCCTTCCGGCGCCATCAAGCCAATTTGCTGCAGGCGGTCAATCACGTTGATCTCCGCCTGACGCTCCCAGGCACGCTGCGCTTCGACGGGGGTAGCGTCCTGCGCTTTCCCGCTCTGGTCCTGGACCGGTTGCGGGGCATCGACGGTGATGTCGGTGAATTCAGAGTTGCGGCGGAAATCCTTCAGGTTGTAACCCCAAAGCCGGGTCTGCGCTTTGTAGTGCAGCGTGCGGCCTAGATGGTATTTGAAATCGCTCTCCTCGGAGTAAATCAGCGAAGGCAACCAAAGGCCGGGACGAAGATTCTGCCGCCAGCTGTCAAAGTGAAAATAATAACTATTTCGATGCGATTGAGTATAAGTGCCGTTGAAGCGGACGATGTTGTAATCCTGGTCCTCGATCCAGATGCGGCCGAGAAAGCGTCCATTGCCAGCGTCTTTCTTGGGGGCAACATCGAGCACGATGCAACGTATTTCGCCAAGGAACTCGCGGCGGACGAAAGTGAAATCGTAATACCTGCGTTGGAAGTCCTCGTCGAGGACCACCATCTGGGCAAAGCCCAAAGGGAGGAACTTCATGGCGTAAACGTTGCTCAGCTTGCTGAGCATACGTTTGCCCAAGCCACCGGTGGTGGGCGAGGTGAAGGTCCGGTCATCGGTACCTTCGCTCATATCCAGCCGGCCCAGGAAATACACGTCGCTGACGGGGACGGGAGCGTCAATATCCTTGTCTTCCTTCATGTTCTGGATGTAGGTTTCCACCAGGGGATGAAGTTGCTTCATCTGGGCCATGAAGAAATGTTCGCGCTCCACCGCCCGATCGACAATCTGGTCGAAACTATTGGCGGCGGGAAGGGCCGGTTGGGTGGCAGCGCTGCGGGTGGAGAATTGTTCCGGCGTAGTCTGGGCGAGCGCGGTCTCAGGGAGCAGAAAGGCAACGCAGCAGACCAGTAAGAGAGCGAAGATTGCGAATCGGGGGAGCAACATTTTGTTTTGTTTCATCCTACTTATGATGCATGAACGGCGCGCGCTCCTAGGATGCCAATTCGAATTCAATGTGCAAAATGCCCTCGAAATCGGCGGGTTGGCCGTCTTTGAGCGCGGGTTTGAACTGGATCTGTTCCGCCGCGCGAATCGCGGATTCGTCCAATCCATGACCGAGACCGCGTAGCACTTTGACGATTCGAATTTGCCCATTGGCTGAGAATACAACCTGCAGCAGGACCTCGCCTTCAATTTTCAGCTGCCGTCCTTCATCAGTGTAAACCGGACGGGGCTTGAACGTGACCACAACCGGCACAGTTTTGGCGACCGGGTTGACGATTTTGGTTTTGGGCAGCGAAGTTACAACGTCGGCGTCTCCGAAAGCGCCCTGGCGAACGGTGCCGCGCGAGCCGGAAACTCCGGTGCTGGTGCCGGTAGCGACGCCACTTCCAAATCCGGTGCTGGCGACTACGCCGCGGGCGCCATGCGACCCGCCGGTACCATTGCCATAGCCCGGCCCATTGGGCATATCAAACGAGCCTGCTTGTGCGATCGTAATGGGACGGCCGTGATTATCCTGATTGGGTACGCCGTTCGGATCGCCAAAACCGCCGGTCTGAACTTTCGACGGCGCGGCTGCCATGGTCGGCGTCGCGGAACTGCCGGTAGAGAACACGTTGGTCTTAACCGGCGGCCGTGGAATTACCGGCTTCACCTCCGGCAGAACTTGTTTTTCGGCAGCGAGCGTTACCTCCGGCGCTTTCTCCTCGGGAACGGGCGCTTTCTTCTGGACCAGTTCAGCGGGAACGCGCATGGCTTCCGGCCGCGGTTCTACCGGCTCAACCGGTTCGGCCACCTTGGCAACCGGCTCGGGAAAAGTCTTGACCGGCGCGGGAGTGTCTTCGACCAGCGGCGGCGTGTTGACGAGACTGATGAAGTGATAGTCGTGGATCGGCACGTCCAATACATCCGGATAGATGATGGCCGTAATCACGAAGAATGCCAACACCAGCGACTGCACGCCATAGCCGAAAACGAATCTTCCCCAACGAGTACGAGGCTCTGGTAGAAGGCCTAGGGTCAATTGTGAAGCCTGGTAATTCATGCACCGCACCTCGAGTAGCCGATTTACTTAACGCTTGTGAAAGAAGTGGTCAATCCCACGAACGGGCAATTTCGAAGACCGCGGGGAGACGGGCCCAAGGGACGACACTTCGATAACTCAAGTGCACGTCGACGGCCATTTTCGACGAAGGCACTCTACCGTTAAGATGCTGCTAAGCGGCTACTTACATAAGAATTGATCTATCGTATCAGACCGCCAGACCCCCTCTGCAAGATTTTTCCTATTTTGGGGAGGGAAAATTTTTGGGAAACCGGAAGATTTTGCCCTGAGGGGCAATGTAAGGT
>JBAVAA010000238.1:0-2139 GCA_049585515.1 Terriglobales bacterium
GAAGCGCATTCTCTTATCCTGGAGCAGCGGCAAGGACAGCGCCTGGAGTCTCCACGTCCTCCGCCAGCGGGCTGAGTATGAGGTCGTCGGCCTGCTGACCACTTTCAACGAAGTCGCGGACCGGGTAGCCATGCACGCGGTCCGGCGCGACCTCGTCGAGCGGCAAGCTGCAGCCACCGGGCTTCCACTCTGGGCCGTTCCGCTGCCCTGGCCGTGTTCGAATGAACAGTATGAGTCGCTGATGGCCAAAACCTGCGCTCGGGCAGTCGCCGAAGGCATTGAAGGAGTCGCATTCGGCGATCTCTTTCTCGAGGATGTGCGCGCCTACCGGGAGAAGCAATTGAAAGGCACCGGCCTCGAACCGCTATTTCCGGTGTGGGGCCTGCCGACGCGGGCTTTGGCGCAGGAGATGATTGCTTCCGGTACGCGTGCGAAATTGACTTGTATTGACACGAAAAAACTCGATGCGTCGTTCGTTGGCCGGGAGTTCGATGAAGCGCTGCTTGCGGATCTGCCCGAGGAAGTGGACCCGTGTGGCGAACGCGGGGAATTCCATTCGTTCGTATATGCAGGCCCCATGCTCAGTTGCGTCGTGCCCGTCACAGTAGGCGAGACTGTGGTACGCGATCAGTTCGTTTTTGCCGATTTGAAGGCGGGGTAAGTGGGGAGAAATCACCGCAAGATGGAGTTGATCAACCAACGGCTGCGCGAAGCCGAACAGATCGCCCGCGGGAGAAAGCCATGAGCAACAAGAAACGAAACGGAACCGGAAGCCGCAATTCCAACGTGTTCAAGGACATCGGCGTGCCGGACGCAGAAGAGCATTTAGTCAAGGCGCAACTGGTGTTCAAGATCGACGCCATCCTGAAAGATCGCGGCCTCACACAGGTGGAGACCGCCGAGTTGTTGGGAGTCCGCCAGCCCGATGTTTCCAAGATGCTGCGCGGTGAGTTCCGCCAGTTCTCCGTAGAGCGCCTGCTTCGCTTCCTGGTGGCGCTCGATCAGGATGTGGGAATCGTAGTGAAGCCTCACCGCGACAGAAGTAATGCTCCGGCCTTGCAAGTTTTCTGAGAATTGCCCGGCGATGAAAGTCAGTCCGGCGGTGAACCCGCACAATGCGGCAACGGGGTCGCAACGATTTTCACACACTTGTATCTACAGCTATAATTTCCCCATGACCCAAGAAGCCCGAGAACTGCTGCAAAAGGCCCTGGCGCTCCCGCATAACGAACGTGCGGAACTAGCCGGGAACCTGATCTCCAGTCTGGACGCGACCGTCGATCCGGACGTTGACGCCGCCTGGCAGCAAGAGGTCGTCCGCCGTCTGCATGAGGTTCAATCCGGCAAGGCGGAAACGTGCTCATGGGAAGAGGTCCAACAGAAGGGACGTACGTTGCTGCGCGGCAAGTAAGCCGGTTCGCTTTCATGCGCAAGCCGAGCAAGAATATTTGACGGCGTTGTCATGGGTATCGAGAGCGCAGCCCAATTGCAGCAATCAATTTTGAAATCGCCTTCAGTCGGGCAGTGGAAAGAATCAGAGAAGCTCCTCAGCGCTGGCCGATCTACTTCATGGATTTCCGAAAATATACTCTCCGCCAGTTTCCCTTCAGCCTTGTATATCAGGAGTTGGCTTCTGGGATCGTGGTCTTTGCGGTGGCTCACGGGCGAAGGCAACCCGGATATTGGCGGGATCGTATCTGAGGGACACGGCGGGTGGGCCGGCATCTGCGTCCGGTCCACTCCCGGCCTGCGAATCGTGGCAGCGAAACAAACTGGGGGTGCCCCACTTCTCGTGCTTTTCGAGAAGTGGGCCTACCAACTGCCGACTTCAAGAAATTTTGCAAGCGCCGCGTCTGCTCGGTAGTGGTGCAGTTTGAATTTCCACAGGCTTTGTCAATTTGGCAAACTGTGGGAAACTAGCGGCATGAAGAAACCGGCATTGGAGGTCACCGCTCTCCACGGGCTTGTTCCAGTGGAGGGAGTTTGTACGTTTTGCCCGGATGTGAAATTCCGTGTCACAAAACCACCTGAAATATTAGACGTGGAAGAGGCGAAGCAATCGCTACTTCGCCAGTTCAAGCGCCATTTCGAGCAGGTTCACATGCGCGAGGACGCCAGCCAAGCCGCTGCCCGGATCGT
>JBAVAA010000239.1:0-2376 GCA_049585515.1 Terriglobales bacterium
CCCGCCATACCACACACGACTCTAGGGGGTGAATGTCATGGCAACTATTGCTTCTCCAGTTGAAGTCAAGATCAGCCGTGAGGTCGTCGATTTCCTGAAGCATCCCAGGAAAATGCTGATCGGGGGAGCGTGGGTGGAAGCCGCTTCCGGCAAAACATTCGATACCTACAATCCGGCAACCGGAGAAGTGCTGGCAAAGGTCTGCGAGGGCGATCGCGCCGACATTGACCGCGCGGTGAAAGCTGCGCGCAAAGCTTTTGAAGAAGGTCCCTGGCCCGACATGCTGCCCGCCGAGCGCGCTCGTTTACTCTGGAAGCTTGCCGACCTTATTGATGAACATCACGAAGAACTGGCCGAGTTGGAAACGCTCGACAATGGCAAGCCGCTGCTGTTTTCGCGGATCGTCGACGTTCCCACCGCCGCCGCCAACTTCCGCTACATGTCAGGCTGGGCTACGAAAATCGAAGGCAACACCATTCCCATCTCCAGGCCCAGCGGCAAGTATTTCGCTTACACTCTGCGCGAGCCGATCGGGGTAGCAGGACAAATTATTCCCTGGAACTTCCCGCTCATCATGGCCTCGTTGAAACTGGGACCGGCGTTGGCCGCTGGCTGCACCGTAGTATTGAAGCCCGCCGAACAAACTCCGCTCACCGCGCTGCGCCTGGGCGAATTGATCCAGCAAGCGGGCTTTCCCGACGGAGTTGTCAACATCGTGCCGGGCTATGGCGAAACCGCGGGCGCCGCTTTGGCCGCTCATCCCGATGTTGACAAGGTCGCCTTCACCGGTTCGACCGAAGTGGGTCGCTTGATCGTCATTGCGGCGGCCGGCAATCTGAAAAAAGTGTCTCTTGAACTCGGCGGCAAAAGTCCAAACATCGTGTTTGCCGACGCCGACCTCGACATCGCCATTCCCGGCAGCGCCAACGCTATTTTCTTCAACCAGGGACAGATCTGCGCCGCTGGCTCGCGTCTGTTTGTGCACAAGAGCATCTTCGACAAGGTTGTCGGAGGGGTTGCGGATGCCGCCAAGAAATTCCACGTCGGTCCGGGCATCGATCCCGCCACCACGCTTGGCCCGCTGGTTTCGCAGGAGCAACTCGACCGCGTGTGTGGCTATCTCGATTCCGGCCTGAAGGATGGCGCCAAGGCCGCCATCGGCGGCCGCAAGATCGCCGGTCCGGGATACTTCGTCGAACCGACGATTCTTGTCGATGTGCGTCCGGACATGAAAGTGGTGCGCGAAGAAATCTTCGGCCCGGTCGTTACCGCGATTCCGTTCAGCGATCCGAATGAAATTGTGAAGTCAGCCAACGATACGCACTATGGGTTGGCGTCAGCAGTCTGGACTCGCGACGTAAGCACCGCGCACAAGGTGGCCGTCAAGATTCGCGCTGGAACCGTCTGGTTGAATTGTTACAACATTTTCGATGCTGCGCTGCCTTTTGGCGGCTACCGCCAATCCGGCTGGGGACGCGAATGTGGACGCGAAGGAATTGAGTTGTACACGGAAACCAAGGCGGTTTGCGCTCAGCTCTGACCGCGCCTATGATTTGAAGTTTCAAAATCAAAGCTTTGAACTTTCGAATCAAAACAGCGCAAATCACGTACGCTCCTTTTCCATGACGACTGTGGTTCTTTCTGCGCGAGGACTTGTGCAAGGACTTGAACGATGAAAATTGCCGGTTATCGGCCGCTGCATCCGGGAACTCAGCCGGATCATCTTCATCTGCCGTACGTTTCTTCCATCAAGCGTTCGCCGACCAAGCCTCAGATCCGGATTCCGTTCACGCTTTCAGAGGTCACGGGACCATCATTCCGCCCCGAGATTGTGCAGCCCAAGGCCTGCGATTTGACGCGGCAGCATTCGGGCGAGCCGCTGGGAGAACGAATTGTTGTCAGCGGCCGTGTTCTCGACGAAAACGCTCGTCCGGTAGCCAATACCGTGGTTGAAATCTGGCAGGCCAATGCGGGGGGGCGTTACCGGCATGAGGTCGACCGGCATGATGCGCCGCTCGATCCCAATTTCACCGGCAGCGGACACGCAATCACAAATGAGCGTGGCGAATACCGCTTTGTCACGATTCGCCCAGGCGAGTATCCTTGGCGAAACCACTACAACGCGTGGCGCGCAGCACACATTCACTTTTCTCTGTTTGGTCCGTCATTCGCCACACGACTGGTTACTCAAATGTATTTCCCGGGCGATGCTTTAATTCCTTTCGATCCGATTTTCAATTGCACGGCGGATGAAAAAGCGCGCAACCGTCTGATTTCGGTTTTTGACTGGGAGAACACAATTCCGGAGCACGCCCTGGGTTATCGTTTCGACCTTATTCTGCGCGGGCGCGACGCAACCCCGCTGGAGGACTGAAT
>JBAVAA010000240.1:0-7871 GCA_049585515.1 Terriglobales bacterium
GTTGATCGAAGTCAGAAACTGAACCCCGAGGAAAAACGATGGAGCCCTGCGAACCCACCACCACACCACACACACCCGCTAGAATCGAAACCCCACAGCCACAGCAAGCGACAGGCGTGAGAATCCACCTGTCCCGATTACCATGCCCACCAACCCACAGCGACCCGCCATATCGCGCGACAGCCCCGCTTTCGGTTCGAATCAATGCGCTAATGGCTGCATTACGGCCCGCCCTGCGATCATGGCTGACCTGATCGAAGTGCTGTGTTGTCAACGTGGCCTGACTGCACCAAAGCATTGCTTGCAAGCCATTGATAACAAAGACTCCCATGGCACCTAAAAAATGAAATAGTCGGGAGCCTCCTACCGCGCGCCGAACAAACGCACACACGCGCAATGTCGAAACGCGCCGATAAGGGGGTGATCAGGCATACATCAGGCCCGCTTCGCCCTGACATCAGCACCCCTTCCGGCATACAGACGCGCCCATTGATGCCTGTCACACTTCGTAGGCAGGGAGGGGGCCATATATGCCTTTTCAACGAATTTCAGTGAACTTGAAGCCGGAACAGGTGACTGCGCTGCAAAAGCGCGCTGCTGACACCGGGGTGCCACAATCCGAACAAATCAGGCGTGCGATTGACGCCGCCCTGACGCCGCCCACGAAAACACCTGTCCTTTTCGCGCCGAAAGTTGAAACCCGCAATGCGTAAGAAAACGCCCGCGCAGCATGAGCTGCAAAACACGAAGGCCCGCCACGCTGAAATTGATGGCCCGATCTTCGCAGGCAGTAAGCCCAAAAAGCCCGCCGATCTGACGCCGGACGAAGAAACGGAATGGAAGCGAATTGTCCCCCAACTTTTGAAGCGCGGAACGCTGACGCGCGTGGACAGCTCATTTTTGGAAGTGTACGTCCGCATGTATTCACGATGGAGAAAAGTGGCTGCACTTGCCGCAGAAAATCCGACCACCGAAGTGACGTGGACGGACAAAAACGGCGAACCGCATTCGAAGGTGATTGAACACCCTGCTTCGGTGATGGCAACCAAGCTAGAAAATTCGCTGCGAAATATGCTGAAGGAATTGTCCGCGACCCCGGCATCACGCGAACGCACAAAACCCACAGCGCAAGCGCCGCCGAAGAATGCGCCGCCTGATCCGAATTCGCGCGAAGGCATCGCGCTGGAACTTGACCGCCTTTATGCGCGGCGGGCCGCCGAACAGGCGAAGGCCACGCCGCCACCTGCACCTGAACCCGATCTTGACAGTGCGGAATTGAACGCAGCAATGGAGGCCATATCGTGAGTTTGCTTGATGACAATATCGCAGAACTACAGCAGCGCGATTATTTGGTGGAACACTGGGGCGCTTACCTGTTCGCGGCGGGCTATAGCGACCTGACGATCACCGCCGAAGAAACACTAGAGCTTGGTGGCCGCATCATGCGCCGCGCCGCCCCGCTTGTGCGCGCGTTGGGAAAACCGATCATCGAGCACGAGGACTACATTGCCGTGATCGAAGCGATGTCAGACGCGGAAAAAGTTGACCTTCGCGCGGGCATTAACTTTACGCAGCGGAATTACCCTTTCGCCTTGCTGAATCTTGACAAGGGGCCGCGATGAACATTTTCAACCGCAGGCCCGCCGAGGTGATCGTCAACGAAATTCCGCAGGGATTTTTTAGACTTCGCCTCGGTGGAACGCGTGCCCCTGATGTGGTCGCCTTCAATCACGAATGCTTCGGGCTTTGCTATCCCGTGTCTGATCCGTTCGTGCTTGGTGGCCTGACGTTCGAACGTCCGCGCGATGCAAAAGGAAATCTGTTGCCGCTGAAAATTTTCGTGAAGCAGGTACAGCAGCCGCCCCGCGATGGTGTGTTTGCCGGACGCGGCGCGGCCTTCGCGGACACCGCAAAGCTTGAGGAATTCGACGGTGACTTTCCCTATGATCCGCTGAAGTGAACCCGTCACACCTGATGGTGAAAATGAAGCGCATGATCGAAGCGCCTGCAGCAAACTTTGTTGGACATAGGAGACCCACCGTGAAAATTATCCACCGCAATTCACCGAAAGCAGGACAAGTTGAGCACGTGCGCCCCGATGTGGGCCGCGTGTTAGTTGCAAGCGGCTTTGCCGAAGCCTGCAAGCTGCCCGCGTACGGAACAAAAGAATGGGCCGATGACCGCGCCGCGATGGACGCGAACCGCCCGCTTGGCGCGGGCGAAGTTAACGGCGGCCTTGCACTGGGGCAAACGGCGTGGGGCGTCAAAGACAATGGCACATCGCCGTACAGTAAGCCTTCGATAGTCAAGCGCGCGGGCAACGAAACATTTTTTTTCGACGGCCCGCCTGCCGATTGTCCTCCGATTATCGTCAAAGAATTTAACGACTTGATCGCGCTGCGCGACCCGTGGCGGATTGAAGTTGCAACCGAAGCAAAGCTGAAGCGCGAACTGGACGCGGAAAAGGAAGCCAAGCGCACGAGCAAAGGCATAGCCGATCCCGATGTAACCCGCTATATCAACGGGCAGCTTGTGAAGTAAAGGGGGTCACACTTACGTGTCAATACAGAGAGGTCAATACAATGAATGAACTGTTGCAAGAAAATCGGGCGTTGGGCTGGGCATCGGCTGAAAGCTGCCCAGATGCAAGTATGCGCGCGCGAATAATCGAAGTCAGAACCGCTTTGAAGGCAAAGCGACCCGTACCGCCGCCTTCGCGCGATTACATTTCAGGCGCTGAAAAGCGATCTGCCGCGCGTTTCGCTGCAACCCGGTTTGGCGGACGGCCTGCCCGCGTGAAATCGGGTTGTTTTGAAGATCGCGCGCGGTTGCCATTCATTCATCGTGGTATTAAGCGGGCTGCGCTGGAATGCCGCACCCGTACGGCGCAGATTGTGGCCGAAATTAGATTTCAAAAAGCGCGCACGGAATACGAACGCCGCGAAGCGTTCGAAGCTTCTGAGCGACACGCGCTCGCCTTCCCCTGGGAAAGCCGATGCTAACCGCCGAACAATGCAGCGCGATTGAAGAACTTTGCGCCATTCAACGGGCCGCCGACGCCCGCCGCGCGGAACAGGCCGCCGAACTGTACGAAGTGAAACACGGCACACCCATTATTGATCTGCGCAGCCGGGGCGAAAAGTTGCGGCTGGTGGATGCGCTGCTGCGCCGTGCTGCCGAAAGGTTGAAAAAATGAGCAGACTTACGCCACCCGAAAAACCCGTGAATCGTTACACCCACATGGTGCGACTTGAAGCCTGTGAAATCGTGGCTGCGAACGCGTTGACCGCTGCGAAATCTGCGCACGAACGTCTTGACCACGCAGCACCGAAAGGCGAGCGCGGAGAGGTTGGCCCCGCAGGTTTGTCTATCGTCGGCCCCGCAGGGCGTGACGGTGCGGACGGCAAGCCGGGGCGTGATGCTGTTGGAATCCAAGGGCCGCAGGGGGCAAGTATCACAGGGCCACGTGGCGAACGCGGTTTGACGGGCGCTGATTCTACCGTTGCTGGCCCGCAGGGCGCGCGCGGATTTCAAGGTGCGCCGGGGAAAGATTCCGTTGTGCCGGGGCCGCAGGGGCCACCGGGGCCTGACACTGCCGCAGTGCTTGCCGATGCGCGAACGGAAATTTTCAATCTGCGCGCTGAAGTTCGGGAACTGACCGCCGTGGTACAGGGCTTGGTCGATCAAAGCAAGTTGACGGGCGCTTACATCGCTTGGCTCAAAGAGCGAAGCGCCGCCCGTACAAAGAAGTAAGTACAGGAGAAAATCGTGAAACTTTCACCGAAAGCAATTAACGAAGTACGACAGTCAATGGAACCGGACGCCGCAGAACTTGCGAAGGCTGCGCGTGATCGCCACGCTGAATCGTTGCGACCGAGGATGAACAGACCGGCAATTGATACTGACTCGACGCCAAAATGGTGTGGACAAAAGATGGCACCGTTGCCGGAAAGCGCACACTAGATTTTTCCTGCGCCGAACGCAGCCTGCGTATCTCCCCGACAAAAGCGCGGCGCGTGGGGGGAGAGGGGTGGAACTGAACCTCCGTCCTTTCATGACCACGCGCCGCCCCCTTTTCCGTGGCGGAGAACCTGCCTCCACGGAATTTTTTTGCCTGAAACACTTTCACAGACATTATGGGGGATCACAATGGCCGCTTTTCCACGCATCACCATCTGTCCAGCAATGCCCGCCGCAGGTGCTTACTATGCCGACCGCCTTTTCATCCAACCGAAATTGCCCGTGCCCGCCGCCGAAAAAGATGCAGGCGGTGAATACAAGAACGCGCTTGCGTTCAGCGATTACACCCGATGTCAGACTTCGACCAAATGCGGCCCGCGTGCACGGATGATCCCAACGCCGTCTTGGGTTCTGAACGCCACCACACGGCGCGCTGTAATTTTGGCGTATTTGGTGAAGCGATGTTTCGGCCCCAAGCAATGCGCGGGAATTTCCGCGCTGCCGGAACGCGCCCGCTTGGCTGCTGTAGTTGCAAGAATGAAAGTGCAAGCTATGGCGCTGATGAAAGTTGCTGACGGGCTTTGCCTTGATTACGTCACCACCCCCGATCCGGCGCGCCGTAAAGTTTTGGAACGTGCTATTCCAAATATTGATGCACAGATTTGTATGACGAAAAACCCCGAAGTATTTTCGGCGGTGCTCTACGATTATTATCTTCTTGGGCTAGATTCGGTGGGATGCGCGCAACGAAATGGTTTGACCCCCGTTGGCGTCCGCCAGTTGATTTCGCGGATGAACCGTACGGCACGCGACCGTGGGTTCGAAGTTGCAAAACGAAAGCCGGGGGTGAAACTTTCCGCCGAAGAAAAAGAACGGCGCGCTGCCGAATATGATCGCTGTAGCGCCGAACGCGCCGCCGCGCTCTCGAAATATCCATCGCCAACATAGACCGTCGCTTACAGTTGTCCGCGCAGCCCCACGTCTTCGTTGGCATTGTTCATGCTTTTTATCGGGAACGATTGGATAGCGTTGGGGTTGCTCTGCGGTTTTCAATTTCGCCCCCCGGTGTGAGGCAAATTCTGGCGCGCTTGAACCGCACGGCGCGTGCGCTCGGCTTCGCGGTTCCGACAGAAACGCGCCGCCGCCCCCGAAGCGCCGACGAAATCGCCACCGCCCAAGCTGAAAAAGCCGCCCAGAAAGCCGCGCGTGAACTGGCGCGCACAAAAGAGTTGGCCGCAAAAGCCGCCCGCGCAGTGGCATGGGCCGCACGGCGCGCCGTGCCGAAGTGTGGATGTGGCGCGCGGCGGGATGAGGCAAAGTTTTTAACCTGTTCACGGTGCCGCGCCGCTTCCCGCAGATGCAAAGAACGTAAGGCGCAGCGGGGGAGTTAGGCATATTGCGAACGCATGTAGGTGGGAATGGTTGCTAAATCGGCAACGTAGACATCGCCACAGCGCCTACAAAAAACAGAATGGTGATGGACGCGCATCCCATCATGGAAGCCGCCCGTTTCGCGATTGCCGCCGTAATTGCATTCGGGGCACGCCCGCATCCGCGTCCGAAAATCGGGCAGCCCCGCGAACGCGGATGCGCCTGCGAGGGCGAGGCCACGCGCTACAAAATTTCTACGGTTCAACACTTTGTTCACCCCATTTCCAGTTTAACAAACGCATCCACCGCACGGCGGACTAATTCTGCCACTGGCAGGCCCGTGTGCTTGGACAGCGCCGCGCCTGCTCCAGCGTTTCTACGTTTTCATCCGCGACGGTGAAGCGCCGCCGCTGCCGCAAGCGCCCCAATCAACTGGTGCGCTAGAAATCTACCTACGATGAGGCGAAAGCAGGTTTGTAAGATTGCAAAGGGCGTCGGTGGGGTTGCAAGGTAGATAGCAGGAGGTTTTTCGACTATGGCGAAATTCAAACTGCGTGACCGCGTACGGAAAATCGGAACGCAAGAGGTTAGGACGGTAGAAGAAATCCGTGAGGGCGCGGGCGAACCGATGTACTGGTGTCAGCTTGGCAGTGACTTCACAAACCGAATCTGGGTGCAGGAGTACGAGTTGGAAGCCGCTAGTCCCGGCGAATATCGGGTAGTCAAGATTGGCTGATCTAGTGCGTGTCTCACGAGATCCTGCGGGCATCGTAGTACAAGCCCCCGCACCCTCTCGCTTCGTAAACCCTCAACCTCAATTTGGATGTCGTTATATAATTTTGCGAAAGAGCTTTTTTGCGGCGGGGAGGGTGGCGTGCCGGTAAAGAAATCCAAACCTAAACTGCTCGATCTTTTCTGTTGTGCTGGCGGCGCAAGCCTTGGCTACAGCCGGGCGGGATTCGATATTGTCGGAGTGGATATTGATCCTCAGCCGCATTATCCGTTCACGTTCATTCAGGCTGACGCGCTCAAGCTCAAACCGGAGTTCATCGCATCGTTCGACGTCATTCATGCGTCGCCGCCCTGTCAATCGTATTCCGATCTCGCCAAGCGGAACGGGAACGGGCATAAATGGCCGCGATTGATAGAACCAACTCGTGATATTCTCAGGCGCTCGCGCCGACCCTACGTGATAGAGAACGTGGATGGCGCCCCTCTCCTCAATCCAGTTGTGCTTTGCGGAACGATGTTTCCTCAGTTGCGCGTGCTCCGTCACCGTCAAGAAATTTGGCATACCGCACGACAATGGCTGACATTTTCAACAAGGCGAAGCGTTCGGCGATTATGGCCCGCATTCGTGGCTGCGACAACGCGAGCACTGAGATGAAAACGGTGAAGCTGCTACGAACGAACAAGATAAGCGGGTGGAGACGGCATTCGCCAATGTTCGGAAAACCGGATTTTGTTTTTCACAAAGCAAAAGTCGCATTGTTCGTTGATGGATGCTTTTGGCATGGATGCCCGCTCTGCTATAGCGCCCCGCAGTCCTCAGCAGCCTTCTGGCGCGGGAAGATTCAGCGCAACATGCGGCGTGATTTGCAAGTGTCGCGGCAACTGCGAAGGCTAGGATGGAAAGTGATTCGAGTAAGAGAATGCCAGCTTAGAACACCCTTCCGCTTCTTGAATCGTCTAGAGAATGCTCTGTTTACTTGGACGTTCGATCCACCGCCGAAGGTGTGAAAAGGGCAGGCGGTCACCGCTGGATTGTTTACCTCTTATACCTTTTATTTTTGTTTATAATCAACAACTTGCTTTGTTTTCAACGCGATTTTTCGTCCCGGAGGGACGGCACCAGAAAATGTTACAACCGTTATCTTTCATATAGTTAGCGGCAGCGCGATGCTTGCCCTGTGATGGTTGATGTGAAACCAACTCACGGAGGCAACGTGAAAACCGAAATGACCACCACCAGAATGTTTGCTTGTATTCTCGGATTTATCACAGCATTCGGCTGCCTTTTAGCATGGGCCGTCTACCGGTTCCCAAGCGGTCGTACCAGCTACTACATCATCATTTTTGGCGCAATCATGCTCCGCAAGGCCATCGCGGAAGTAATACGCAAACGGCGGCGCGCCCGGTATCGCCACACGTCCGCAGCGGGTGCGGTCACCCCGCCCAAGGCAACCCCACCAGAAGAACAACTCCGTGGCAAATCGGCTGGGGAACAAGTACGTTATATCCTGTTCGGGGAGCTGCCCGGAGGCCGCAACAAGGAGGGCCAGTGAAAAACTTCCCGCGCGGTTTGCGGCCATGAATGAATCCTTAGAAAAAAAGATAGACCGAGCGAATGCTGTGCACGAAGCGGGGCACGCGGTCGCCGTGCTAGCGTGCGGCGGTTCTGTTGGCTATGTGTCAATTGCAGATGACCCCTTCAGTAAGTTTGATTTCGGCGGGTGTTTCCGAAGCGCACTGGATGATCGAAGCAGCTTAATTGTTAAAATGGCGGGAATCGGCGCGGAGATTTTATTTCGCCATTGCAC
>JBAVAA010000241.1:0-4655 GCA_049585515.1 Terriglobales bacterium
CCTTCCTGATTCGAGTACACCGGCATTAATTCGGTAACAGTGTGACCGCAGTAACAAAAGCAATGGGTAACCGGCGATTGCTGAAAGTTTAATCCAAAGACTTCGGGAGATTTTGTGATATCTATCACCCTCGTTGGTGTTTTCAGTCACCTGTTCCGCGAACCGCGATGGGGGTTTTCTCGATAGGGCGAATCTCTTTTTTGAGTTTCCCGAAAAGCGGGAGGATGAGTACAGTGATGGTAATTGGTCGAGTTTGTCGTCTGTAGACCTCTTCAATCAATTGCAGCCGATGGGGTGGAATATGAGGAAAATGGATGTTCACATCGAGAACGAGGAAGTTCGGCAGATTTGCCGGGCCATCTACCGCCGGGCGGGTGATCGCGAGCAGTTGCAAACGCTTGTGGTCCGGCTCCAGGAAGTGCTGAGAGCCGAGGTTCCAGAACAACACCGGGCTGAAGTCCGAGCGGCAAAGGTCATGCTGAAACCGGATGATCCTTTTGACAAGATAATGGTCGTATAGTGGACGCCGGTGTGCGCGGATCCTCGGCGGTTAGCGGACCCGTATTATCGCAGCCAGTAAATCAAGAGTTTCGTCGGGACTTTCCCTTGCGGTTGCGCGCCTTTTTTTTCGCCGCGAGTCCTGACACCATTGAAGTCAGCTCCTCAACGCGCCGCTTCAGTTCGCCGACCTCGTCCGCTTGGCCATTTTTCTGCTGAACTGTCCCGGTCCTGTATAACTCAGCCGCCAGCGGCCCCCACGCCCCTTGCGGGACTGTTGGGCGTGCCGCCTCGACGAACCCGAAAGGGTTCGTCCCGGGTGCCATTGCCTGGTACGCGCTCTGATACATGTCGAGGACGGTCTTCATGTATTTCGCCGCGGTTTCCTGGGTCGCTTTGCCGCTCGCTACCACCATCTGGCGCAACATATCCAGGGGAAACGCCGAATCGGGCTCTTTGGCGTCTTGCACCACGATCTGCGTCAGCACGAGACGAGTACAATCTTCGCCCGTGACCGCATCCACCACCTGGACCTCACGCCCCTCGCGGATCATCTGGGCCACTTCATCCAGGTTGATGTACCGGCTGTTGGTGGTGTCGTAAAGACGGCGGTTCCCGTATTTCTTGACGATCACGGTCTTGCGCTTCATTCGATCCACAATTTTCCGCTTGACATCTGCCAGGAGGAGATTATCATAACCTTATGCTGCATTGCAGCAACATTCGCAACATCAGGCATCGTCCTGGAAGGAGCACAACATGAGTACCCCCAAGAAGTCAACCAAAAGCGTGAATGGCGCGGACAAGAAGAACGAAGTTGTCGAGGCCTTCGTCCCGTTGTACACCAAGAATGTGGAACGCCTGGCGGAACTCCAGAAGAAGTCGCTGGATATCGCCGCCGAACAGAACGCCGAACTCATTTCAGCCTGCAAGAAGGCCTATAATTATGTTCCCGAGACTCCTGGACTGTTCCTGTTCGACCTGGTCGGTCAGACGTTCTCGCGGTTTGTGGAAACCCAGAAGGGCGCCATCGACCTGGCAGTTGAGCAGAGCCATGTCGTCGCCGGCCTGGCCAAAGAGCGCGGCGGTTCGGCAGTCAAAGTAGCCGAAGGCGTCACTGCGCTCTTCAAACAGTCGGTCGAGCATTCTGTTGCAGCGCAAAAGAAAGCACTCGATTATTATGCGGAGCAGCACAAGTCAGCCTGTGAAGCGGCGAAGAAGCAGTTTCAGATCGCCAACAACCCCGCTGCCGATGCTTTCCAAACCGGCATTGATGCTTTGATTCAGACTCAGAAGACGATGCTGGACATCGTTTCGAAGCCGTTCACAAGCAACTTGGCCGCGTAATTCATTTTGCTATACTGCGGTTTTATAGACACATCGGCCACGTCGGCGGTGTGTCTTGCCGGGGACGCGGCTCCCTGCCGGTCTCCGTATGCAGTCTGGGAAAAGGAAAAGAAGAAGAGGGAGTTTGCAATGGCCGATGAACAAGCGGCAAACGGAAAGCCACCCGATCCGATGGAGGCTTTCCGTGAAATGCGGGATACATATCTTGATGCCTGGGCCAAGGCGATGGTGGAAACCGTAAACACCGATGCCTACGCCAAGTCGAGCGGAACAGTGCTCGACACTTATCTCTCGGCGTCGTCTCCGTTTCGCGAGGCGGTGGAGAAAGCGATGTTGCGCGTGCTGGAGCAATTGAGCATGCCCTCGCGGGCCGATTTCATTTCGCTCGCGGATCGCGTCAACAATATTGAAATGCGGCTCGACGACATGGACGCCAAGCTGGACCGGATCGTGAAGGCAGTCGTAAAGCCTGTCACTGCGGAACGCAAACAGAGTCCGAGGCCGGCAGTTTCCAGCGTTAAGAATAAGCGGAAAGCCAAGGGAGCGCAGTAGCAATGGCAGACACTGCGGTGGTCACCGATCCATTCACAGACCTGGTGGTAAAACTAAACACGTTCAACAAAGCCGTGACGACACGGACCACCATAGCTCAGACGCCCAAAGAGCTGGTGTGGGCGCTGAACAAGGCAAAACTCTACCGCTATATTCCGGTCGTGCCTAAAGAAAAACGCCATCCGGTTCCCCTGTTGATGGTATTTGCACTCATGAACCGGCCCTACATTCTCGATCTCCGGCCGGGACACAGCTTCGTCGAGTACATGGTGAACAGCGGCTATGATCTTTATCTGCTCGATTGGGGAGCTCCCGGGCCAGAGGACAAGAACCTGAAGTTCGATGACTACACCCTCGACTACATGCCTCGGGCGATTCGCAAACTCAAGGCGGTCTCGGGAGTGGAAGAATTCAGCATGCTCGGTTGGTGCATCGGGGCCATCCTGACCACGATTTATGCCGCTCTGCGGCCCGACGACGGGTTACGAAACCTGATTCTGTTAACTGCGCCCCTGGATTTTTCCGACAAAGAAGCGATCACCTTCGCCCGTTGGACCGACGAGCGCTATTTCGATGTTGACAAGGTGCTCGACGCGTTTGGCAACATGCCCGGGGAAATGATCGATTACGGCGCCAAGGCGCTAAAGCCGGTCGAGAACTACGTCGTCAACTACCTGAAGCTTTGGGACAACATCGATAACCCTCAGGTCATCGAAGCCTGGCAGGCAATGAATACGTGGGTGACCGATAACATCCCGCTGGCTGGCGGCGTGTTCCGGCAGCTCATCGTCGACCTCTACCGCAATGACCGGCTAATGCGGGGAGAGATGATAATCCGCGGCGAGCGCGTGGACCTGAGCCGCTTGCGCGCCAACCTGCTGACCGTGATCGCGGAGGGCGACCACATCACGCCGCCCTGCCAGTCGAAGGCGATTCTGTCCAAGGTGAGCAGCAAAGACAAAGAGCTTTTCAGCGTTCCCGGGGGCCACATCGGGATCATGGCGGGGAGCGGCGCCAACAAGCGCACCTGGCCTAAAATCGATAATTGGCTGGGGCAGCGTTCGAAGTAGAACGATGTTTCACGTGAAACATGTTTCACGTAAAACACTTCGATAGCTAAGTTATTGTAAATCAGGATACTTCCCCGTTTAATGTACGTACAACGTTTCACGCGGAACATTTTGTTATGGTATAAATGTACGTACGATTGTGCCCGTAAACTGCCTTCAAGTCTTTTCGTTTCTAGATCTTCTCGTTCCTCCCGGCCCAGTAAGGCTCGCGCATGACACGCTTCAGGGTTTTTCCGGCGGTGCTGCGAGGGAAATCTTTCATGATTTCGACGGCGCAGACGCGTTGATTCCTGGCATCTACCCGCTCATTAATCCACTCGCGCAGCCCCTCTGGTGAGACGGCGCCGGGCTGGTGCAAAATCACGGCAGCCAGCGGCGTCTCCCCCCATTTTTCGCTGGGAATGCCAAAGACCGCTACTTCACGGACGGCGGGATGCTGCACGATGATCTCCTCGATGTCCTTAGGAAACACGTTCGTGCCACCGCTGATAATCATGTCCTTTTTTCTGTCCACCAGGTAGAGAAAGCCGTCTTCATCGACATATCCCAGGTCTCCGGTATGCAGCCAGCCGTCGATGATCGCCTGAGCGGTCAAGTCGGGGCGCTTGTAATAGCCGGGCATCAGCGCGGGGCCGCGCCCGATAATTTCCCCGACCACCCGTGGAGCTGCATCTTGACCTCGGTCGTTTATGATCCGCATATCGAAAAACGGCTGTGGCGGGCCGACAGAATTTGGCTTGGAGGCGTAATGATTTTTGTCGAGGACGGTCATGAACCCTTCGGTCAGGCCGTAGAGTTCATAAAACCTTCCGGGCAGGCAGGAGTTCAGCTTTTCTTTATGTTCCAGATGCAGCGGAGCGCCGACCGTGCCGATCATCTCAAGAGATTTCAGAGCTTCGGCCGAAAACTGCGGTGAGCCCAGCAACGCGACAATCTGCGACGGAACCATCATGACGTGGGTGACCTTCTCACGCTCCACTGTTTCCACAAAGTTCCGGACATCGAAGCTCTTATGCAAAATGTATGTTGCACCCAGATACATGGCGGGCATGAGCGTCAGGAACGATCCGTTGAAAACGATGGAGCCGGAGTGCAGCACGATACTCTCCGGATTCATGCGGAAAGTTGAAGCGAAGAGCAGGCAGTAGATGGAACGGATGTAATGCGTGAGCACGATTCCCTTGGGGC
>JBAVAA010000242.1:0-4152 GCA_049585515.1 Terriglobales bacterium
GTCCGGAGGAACGGGATTGTTCTTGATCCATGTGCCACAGGCGTATTGATAGAAGTCCACGCATGGATCGACGGATTTATCGATGGCGTCAATATCGAAGACGGGAATTTCCCGCGGCACAGAGGACGACGGCCGAGTTTGAGCCAAGCAAAGTACAGCGGTCAGCATCAGGGAAAAAACGAATATGCGAGTCATGCTTGCCTCGAGTCGTGAAGTCTCGCCCCAGCGTCTTGCCGATTGCGCAGCGCTTTTTGAACGGCAAAACGTTGGCATCGGTCCGTTTACGCGCCAGGCCGCCAGAATTTGAAGTTAAGTCGAGGCAGGGAAAGTTGTCAAACGAGAGGCAGCGGGAAAATATCGGCGTTGAAAATATAACGCTACGTTGACCAGCATAATCATCACGGGCACTTCGACCAGGGGCCCGATGACGGCGGCGAATGCTGCCCCGGAGTTAATACCGAATACGGAAACTGCGACGGCGATCGCGAGTTCAAAGTTGTTCGAGGCTGCCGTGAATGAGAGGGTGGCCGTCTTCGAATAGTCTGCGCCGAGCTTCTTCCCCATGTAAAACGACACCAGGAACATCACAACGAAGTAGATCAGCAGTGGCACCGCGATCCGCAGGACGTCGAGCGGTAGCCGAACGATGTATGCGCCCTTGAGCGAGAACATCACAACAATCGTGAACAGCAAAGCGATCAGGGTGAGCGGACTTGCTCGCGGAATGAAATAACGCTCATACCACTCGCGTCCTCGAATCCGCAGCAGCACCGTGCGAGTTAGGAACCCCGCAAGAAAAGGAATGCCAAGATAAATAAAAACACTCTTTGCGATTTCCCCGATAGAGACATGCACGATCGAACCCTGCAAGCCGATTCTTGCGGGGAGAACCGTAATGAAGAGCCACGCATATGGCGAGTAGAAGAACACCTGAAACAGAGAATTGAAGGCCACCAGACCGGCGGCATATTCGGTGTCGCCGCTGGCCAGTTCGTTCCAGACGATAACCATCGCAATACAGCGAGCCAGACCGATCATGATGAGTCCAGCCATGTATTCGGGATAGCCGCGCAGGAACACGACCGCCAGGACGAACATCAGGATCGGCCCGACCACCCAGTTCTGGATGAGGGATAGGCCTAGCACGCGCTTGTTGCGGAAAACCTCATGCAGTTCCTCGTACCGCACCTTAGTGAAGGGCGGATACATCATGACGATGAGTCCCACCGCAATCGGAATCGAAGTTGTGCCAACGCTGAAGCGATTCAAAAACGGCACGATTCCCGGCAGTCGCCATCCCAAGCCGACACCAATGACCATGGCGGCGAAGATCCAGGCAGTAAGATAGCGGTCGAGGAAGCTGAGACGGCGGGATGAGTTGGCTGCCGTCATGGAGACTGTCGATGTCTTTGCCGCATTATGTTGTTCCAATGCGGTCCACTGCTTTCTTCAGCGCGAGGCGATCAAGACTCGCCAGAGGAAGTGCAAGAAATAGACTGATGCGCCGGTCAAGAATAAAGAAAGCTTCGCGAAAAGCGCGTTCGATTTCAGCGGAGTCTCCATTCACAGCGGCGGGGTCGGGAACTCCCCAGTGTGCGGTCATGGGTTGTCCCGGCCACAACGGACAGGTTTCTCTAGCGGCGTTGTCACAAACCGTGAACACAAAGTGAAACTGGGGAGAGTCTGGGCGTCCGAATTCCTCCCAACTCTTACTGCGCAGTCCCTCCGTAGGAATGCGAGCCCTCGTCAACTCCTTCAGCGCCTCAGGACGAACCGTCCCCGAGGGATGACTTCCCGCGCTATAGGCGGTGAAACTGGGTTTCCCCCTGTGATTGAGAATCGCTTCCGCCATAATGGAGCGCGCCGAGTTTCCCGTGCACAGAAACAGAACGTTGTAGTGAGCTTCCATGTCCATACCTATCTGGAGAGACGCAGCGTGCCGCATCTTTGCCCGCAGCGGAATTAAACTTCACTTGCAGCACGCCGGACCACAGCATGGCTCCTGCGCTCGTGCCGGTTTCACCCCGCGCACAAACGCGCTCATAAACTTTTCATCGACCTGCGCCGAGATGGCATTCACGTCAATGCCCGAAGAGGATAGGAATTCGCGAGCGTCGTCAATGCGATAAATTCGCGTCGGTTCGATCTCGATTTGTTCGAAGCCGGCAGCGGCCAGCTTGCCGCGATATTCGTTCTCTTCGAGAGCGCCGGCAATGCAGCCAACCCATGCCAGCACGCTCTGTCGAACCTCGGCGGCGATTTCGCCGCGCGTCACCACATCGGAGACGGCGAACCGTCCCCCAGGTTTGAGCACGCGATATGCTTCGCGCAGCACGCGATCCTTGTCGGCGGAAAGATTGATCACGCAGTTGGAGATGATGACGTCAACAGTGTTGTCAGGCAGGGGGATTTTTTCGATTTCGCCTTTCAGGAATTCGACGTTCTCCGCCCGCGCCTTGCGCTTGTTCTCATTCGCCAACGCGAGCATTTCGTCCGTCATGTCGAGTCCATAGGCTTTGCCAGTCGGCCCAACGCGCCGCGCGGAGAGCAGCACATCGATACCGCCGCCCGACCCCAGATCCAGCACAATTTCGCCGGGATTCAGATTCGCCAGCGCTGTCGGGTTGCCGCAACCGAACGAAGCCAGCATCGCCTCTTCGGGAATCTGCTCGGCCTGCGATGCGTCGTAGAGGTTAGAAGTGATCGGATCACAACAAGGTCCGTCGGCGGGCGCGGCTCCGCAGCAACTACTGGCGCCGGCCTTGTTGGTGACTCGCAGTGCCGCTTGTCCGTATTTTTCTCTTACGACTTCTTTAATGTCGGTCTCGCTCTGGGGCACGATAGATTCTCCTATTTGCACAATTGAATAAAGTCTTGTGGCTTGAGCGCCTTATTGCGAGTGCAGCACTCGGCATAGAGAAACTGCAGAATTTCGCGCAGCGCTTCGGTGTTGGCCGTATAACGCAGAAACGTGCCCTTGCGCTCGACCCGCACCAAGCCTTCATTCTTGAGCTTGTCGAGGTGGTGAGAGAGAGTGGAACCTGGAATCTCGAGGTCGTCCTGAATCTCGCTGACCACCAGCCCTTCTGGATGGGCGGAGAGCAGCAATTGCATAATGCGAAGGCGGGGCTCGGTCCCCATAGCGGAAAACATGTCGGCATAACGTGCAACGCGCTCGCTGTTCGTTGGAGTTTTGCCACCAGCGCCGATCATACTTCGATAATACTAGAAATACGGGATACTGTCAACGTCCGAATCGGAGACAGCAACTATACTGAAAGCCACATCGAAATCATTGCTCGCAGCGAGCGACCAGCGACGAACTAACGACCACCTCCATGTCCGCGCCTACCATCGTCGAAGTGCAAGGCCGCAAGCTCAAGCTCACCAATCTTGACAAGATCCTCTACCCCGCCGCCGGATTTACCAAGGGGCAGGTCGTGGATTACTACGTCCGCATTGCGCCCGTGCTGGTGCCGCATTTGGCGGGAAGGCCGCTTACGATGAAGCGCTACCCCGAAGGCGTGGACCATGAATATTTCTTCGAAAAAAACGCGCCGATGCATCGCCCGGATTGGGTGAAAACCGCACCCGTCTGGAGCGAGGGCAACCATCGCACTATTCATTTCCTTCTCGCTAACGATTTGCCCACGCTGGTATGGATCGCGAACCTGGCATCGATTGAGTTGCACCCCTCGCTCTCGCTGGCCTCCGATATCGCCGCCCCGACCATGATTGTTTTCGATCTTGATCCAGGAGCTCCCGCGAACATTATCCAGTGCGCGCAGGTTGGCCTGTGGGTGCGGGAGATTTTCGATCACTTCGGGCTGCAGAGTTTTCCCAAAACCTCCGGCTCGAAGGGGATGCAGATCTATGTGCCGCTGAATACGAAGACCATCTACGAGCAGACAAAGTCATTTGCGCACGCGGTGGCGCGGCTGCTGGAGCAGGGACATCCCGACTTGGTTGTCTCGGACATGAAAAAGGCTGTGCGCACCAACAAGATCTTCGTCGACTGGAGCCAGAACAACCAACACAAGACGACCATCTCGGTGTACTCCCTGCGCGCGCGCGAGCATCCAACCGTGTCAACGCCAATCACATGGGACGAAGTCGAACAGGCGCTGAAGAAAAAAGATGCGGCCCGTCTGG
>JBAVAA010000243.1:0-2312 GCA_049585515.1 Terriglobales bacterium
AAGTCGTAGGCATCAACTCCGCCTACATTGACGGCTTTTCAGGAGGCACGCTGGGCATTACCGCAGCCGAATTGCGTCCCCTGATGGCAACCGCAAAGCGACCGGGTTTAGAACCTGCCGCGGAAAAATCGGTCGTCAGATCGCAAGTGTCAGGTCTGAGGCAGAGCCAATTAACCATCCACTGAGAGCTGAGAATTGGGAGCGAAGAACTGTCCTGGCTGCACAGACAAGGTGTCTTGAATTCGGGTACATTCTAACTTACCGATTGAAAAACAAATTGGTCTCATGGCGTTCTTGAACCTGGGACAAGAATGCACGATAAGGGGCACTTTCGGGTCATGCTGTACGGGCAACGCGTTCCGCGCGGGCGGGCTTCAATGAGAAAGCTCTAGCGAGAAAAGAGATTGGTTCGGAATAGTTTTCAGACGAGATCATCATGATAAAGAATTTTCTGTTTGGCCTGGGCTTGCTGAGTCTCGCGCTGGCGAGTGGATGTGCCAAGGGCGGCAACGGCGTCGTTCCCCCGCAGCCAAGCGTCGATGTCTCCATCAGCTCGCCTACGAATACGAATCCTGCCGCGATCTACCCGACCCAGACCCTGACGCTGACGGCGACGGTAACGAACGCAACCACTACGGCCGTGACGTGGATGTGCACCCCAACCGCCGATTGCGCGAACTTTACGCCCGTCACACCCGCGACAACGCCGGCAACCGCGACCTATGTGGCTCCGGCAACGGCAGGTTCCCAGCCCGCGATCACAGCGACGTTGACAGCCGACTCTTCAGTAACAGATACCCTGACATTGAACGTGATTGATATCACCACGGACGTATCTCCGACGACGTTGAGCGTAGGCAGCGGTCTGATCCAGCAGTTTACTGCTGTAGCCATTCCCGACGCCGCGCCCCAAACCTTCAACTGGACTTGCACCGCGAATGGAGTGCAGTGCAAGAACTTTACTCCTGCCCCGGGTGTGTCGTCGCCGGGCTACGCGGTCTACACTGCGCACGACACATGCAGCGGCAATTGTGTGCAGATATCGGCGGTTTCGACCGTCGATCCGAATGGCTGTGCGGCCAACTGCACGGTTGCCAAAGTCTCGCTGGTAACATCTCGCGTTAACGGCACGTACGGATTCCAGTTCTCCGGATTTGACGGCAACAACAACGCCACCGCTTTGGCTGGAACCTTCACCGCGTCGAATGGAGTGATCAGCGGCGGCTCGGAAGACCGGCTCACGGCCAGCGGATGGGCAAAATTTGCGATCACCGGCGGCGCTTATGTTCCCACCTCTTCCGATCCCGACAACTCCAACAACGCCGGCACGCTGACGCTCACGACGGGGGTTTACCCAAACACGTTCCAGGTCACTCTCGACGGCGCCGGCGACCTCGAAATGATTGAATCCGACAACCAGGGCGCGGGCTCCGGCATCGCGAAAAAATCGGCGTCCTCCGGTTTGTTCACTGGCGCCCAGACGTATGCCTTCGGCTTTAGCGGGGTCGACGCGAGCGGCAACCGGGTAGGATATGCCGGCCTTTTGCCGATGGATGGCAGCGGGAACGTAGTCGGCGGGGAAATGGACGCGAATGACAATGGCAATGCCACCAGCTTTTGCGGCACGGGACCTTGCAGCGTTTCAGGTACTTATACCGCCGACGCGTGCAATTGCGGGTTGTGGCACATGACTTTAAATGCGGGAACAGCCTCGCTCCTGAATTTCGATTTCTTTATTTCCTCGGGAACGACAAGTAAAACAAATCCGCTGACTTTCTACGCCGTCTCCACCGATCCGGTGGCGACGCATCCGGCGGTTTCAGGGACGATGGTGCTACAGGATTCGACACAGACCTACAACAATGCCGCCTTCAAAGGCACGTCCGTATCCGCTCTGTCGGGGGCGTCGGCGAGCGGGGCCAGCAATGTCTCGCTGACGCTGGGTAGCACCGACGGCAAAGGGAACTTCTCGGGTCAATTCGATCAGAATAACGCCGGCACGATTCTCTCCGTCGCCCAATTCCCGCCGACCACCGGCACCAACAACTACACTTACGCAGCTACGGGCACCAATGGACGCTACACCTTCAACCTGCTCGGCAATCCGGGCTCTAGCCCTGTCGTGGCGCCGGTGCCGTTCATTCTTTACGCCAATGGAGCGAACCGCGGCTTCCTGCTCGATCAATCGAGTTCATCGGTGATGATTGGAACGATGAATCCCCAGGGTAAGGGGGGTGGGATTATAAGCGGCTCGACATTCCCGGGTACTTATGCGGCAGCAACCACCAGCAACGGAGATCCCGCCGTCAGTC
>JBAVAA010000244.1:0-2903 GCA_049585515.1 Terriglobales bacterium
AAGGCGCAGGAGGGCAGCGAGCGGGCGCGGCAGCAGGCTCGGCGTGCTCGGGAACAGGCCAGCGACTGGGTGGATCGCGGAAGCGACGTGATCAACCAGCAGAAGGAACGGTTCCGCTCCGCTTACGAGGCCGGGCGGCAGGCTTACAATGAGACCACCGCAGCGACCGCCGAACCCACCAAAAACCTCTAGGGGCGGACGAAAGCACCGAGGCGTCACACATGAGGAGCAGCTATGGATGACAACCTCCTAAGACTTTTTGTTTACGTTACGATGGCCGCCGTCGTCTTACAGGCAGGAATTCTGGCGGCTCTTTACCTCGCGGTCCGCAAGAGCACGGCCAAGATGGAAGTACTGGCCACCGAAGTGACGAGCAAGACCGTACCCGCCATGGAAACGGCGCAGAGCTTGATGGTGGAGCTGCGGCCGAAGATCGAGACGCTGGCCACCAACGTCGCCGAATCCAGCACCGTGGTGCGGAATCAACTGGCCCGCATTGATGCCACGCTCACCGATGCGCTCGACCGCACACGGCTGCAAGTGATCCGAGCGGATGAACTGCTGAATCGCACGCTCGATAAAGTGGAAGAGACAAGCGAAATCGTGCACAAGACCGTGGTCTCACCCCTGCGCCAGGTAAATGGATTGATGGCCGCGATCAGCACCGGAGTGGAAGTTTTTCTCGGCCAGAAACGCCGGCATCCGAAAAATGGACGGGGCGTGCCGCAGGACGAGATGTTTATCTAGAAGTTCTCGGTTGTCAGTTCTCAGTAAAAGAGCCGACTCATCGCACGGAACGCGACGAGTGAGGCAGCCGTTGTCCAGCCCCTGAAGGGGCGTTTTAATTTGAACGCTTGCGGTATCGCTGAGGCGAAACCCTGATACGAATCAAATTACCCTACTACGAATCAGATTATTTTTCGCCGGCGCGCTGCACTCGCTCGCTTCTTATATCGGGAACGTAGATGGGCTGGACGTTTTGTTCGGCGGCCATTTTCTGAAACGTCCTGATATCCGCGTTTCTAACCTGATCCCATCTCGCCAGCAAATCGTCGGTTTGCTTTTTCAGTTTGTCGAACTCCTGGTACTGGGCTGCAGTCGGAGCCGAATCGGCGAAGCCCGCCACCGACAGTGAGAGAAACGCGAGCTTCGCGTCAATGCCCGGAGCGTAGGCCAGGGAATCTTCGCTGGCGCTGATCTTGAAATTAATCAGCGGGTCGCAAACCGCAACCAACTTGGCCTCCAGCACGTTTGCGCCATCGAACAATGTTTTCGTTGAATCACCAGGCACCAGGCGCTGCTTGAGGCCGTCCAACTGCTCGCGGACATCCTGGATCTGGTTCACCGCGTCGTAGACGCGATTCAACTGCTCGCGCAGGTCCATCTCGAGTTTGAACTGCTTCTCCAGATCGGCCTGTGTGGTGGTGACTCGCGGGTCGATTTTTACTTCGAACGGAGCCGTCGCGCTCTTGCCATTCGCCGTGAGGCGCACCTGATAGTTGCCGGGCACCGCCAGCGGCCCTTTCGCGCCGTCGCCGTATTCCCAAAGAAAATAATTCGGGACGCGGTTCGCTTCCTCGTAGTGAAGGTCCCACACGAAACGGTTCAGGCCTTCTTCCGGCTTGATCTGCTTTTCCGGCTTCTTGTCGTCGGGATCGGGCGGTTCATCGAGCGACTCGTTCTTGTTGCTCGAGTACGTGCGGATGACGCTGCCGGAGGCGTCGAGGATTTCAATCTTCACGTCTTCTTTCTTGGCTTCCTGGTTCGTCTCTGTTTTGGGCGCGGGCTTCAGGTAGAAATAAATCACGGCCCCGTTGGGCGGATTTTTTCCGGCGAAAGATAAATGCGCAGGAGCATCGCCGCTGTGCACGCGATAGGCGGTTGCGGGCTGGTAAAGATGAACGTCTTCCCGCGCAATCGAATCGGCAAACTGGCGCAGCGGCGAGACGTCATCGAGGATCCAAAACGCGCGCCCATGTGTGGCCAGAACAAGATCGTTGTTCTTAATGACCAAATCGTGGACCGGAACAATCGGCAAGTTGATTTGCAGAGAGCGCCAGTGCGCGCCGTCGTCGAAAGAGACATAGACGCCGCGCTCGGTTCCGGCATAGAGCAGACCCTTTTTCTCCGGGTCTTCGCGCACCGCGCGCACAAACACACCATCGGGAATTCCGGTGGTGATGCGGGTCCAGGTCGCTCCGTAGTCGCTGGTTTTGTAGATGTAAGGCGCGAGGTCGTCATTCTGGTGGCGGTCAACCGCGACGTAGGCCGTCCCTGCGTCATGCGGAGACGCTTCAATCAGGCTGATGCGGCTCCACTCTGGTAGGTCTGCGTTCTTGGGAGTGACATTGGTCCAACGCTTTCCTCCATCGCGCGTGATTTGGATCAAGCCGTCGTCGGTGCCCGCCCAGATCAGGCCTTTGGCCAGCGGCGAAGGAGCAATGGTAAAAACGGTATCGTAATATTCGGTGCCGGTGTCGTCGATGGTGATAGGGCCGCCGGAAGGCTGTTGTTTTGATTTGTCATTGCGGGTCAGGTCTCCGCTGATCGCTTCCCAGTGTGTGCCACCGTCGGTGGTTTTGAAAATGCGTTCGCCTCCGTAATAAATTGTGTTCGGATCCTGCGGAGAGATCACGATGGGAGCGGTCCACTGGAAACGGTGCTCGAGTGGCGCGGCGCCCCGGGCATCGCTAAGTTCTGGCCAGACGGAGATGCTCTGGACCTGGTTCGTGCGCCGGTCGAAGCGCGTAAGGTTACCCTGATAATCTCCGGCATACACAATGTTCGGGTCGGCTGGATTGGGCGCAATGTAGCCGGCTTCCCCGCCTCCGACTTCGTACCAATTGTCGCGGCCGATCGTGCCGTCGTCGCTGCGGCTGGCGATGGCGACGGTCGAATTATCC
>JBAVAA010000245.1:0-1569 GCA_049585515.1 Terriglobales bacterium
TCGGTATAGATCAGAGGAATCAGGATCAAGATCCCGATCAGCGCGAACTGCCCGATGAAGGAAAGAACCGACGTAAACAGACGTTTGGTCTTGAGTTTGTTTCCCGACTCAATGAGACTGTCTTCGAACATAGGCTCCTCCTAACAACAGACCCGTACGAAAACTTAGACACCGGCTGCGACCTTTTTGCTCCCGCCCTTCGGGGCCTTTGTCGGGCGAGATCCTGGGGGGCTTGCAACCCTGCCTCTGCGGGCAGGTGAAGATTCTACGCCAAATTGCCCAAATTCAGACCTTAACTTTTTCTTTTGACTGGGCTGGGCCGCTGCCGGTTCTTAACGGCATGGAAATCGGCTGCTTGCCCCGCCCGCTCCGCCAATCCTGGTAGGCAACCAGAATCGGGGCCGCAATGGCGATTGACGAATACGTCCCAATCAAAATTCCGATCACCAGCGCGAGGCTGAAATTATGCAGCACCTCGCCGCCGAAAAGAAACAGAGCAAGCACGGTAAGGAAAGTCAGGCCCGCTGTCAAGATAGTTCGACTTAAAGTCTGATTAATACTTTTGTTGACGATGTCCGAAAGTTTATCTCGTCGCAGCAGTTTGATGTTCTCCCGTATGCGGTCAAACACCACGATGGTGTCGTTATTGGAGTATCCAATCAGGGTCAGGATGGCCGCAATCACGGTCAGCGATATTTCCCGGTCCAAAAGCGAGAAGATGCCCACCGTAATCAGAGTGTCGTGGAAAACGGTCAACACGGCGGCGACGCCGTAGATCCATTCAAAGCGGAGCGCGAGATAGATCAGCATTCCGGCCAGTGAATACAGGGTCGCCAGAATCGCCTGTTTGCGAAGTTGCTGCCCAACTTGCGGGCCGACGATCTCAACGTTGCGGATGCCAAAATCGGATACGAAAAAGCTCTCCTGCAGCGAGGTGACGACGGCGGGATCGACCACGCTTTTGAGTTCATCGATAGAACTAAGCACGCCCCCTTTCGTCTTATCCCGATAATTCACAATCCCCTGCGCGACGGCGGTATAGCGGGCATTGGCGTCCGTGCCAAGATGCAGCGGGTCCTTCTCCAAAAGATAATTTGCGATGGTCAGGGAACTGGAGTTGTTGAGATCTTGCTTGCCGGGAACAGCGTGACTCTCCAGCGCCTGAATAATCTGGTTCTTGCCCTTATCCAGAGCCTGTTCGCTGGTTTCCTGAATGTCGAGTTGGATCAGCAATTCATTATTGCCGGGCACGCCATATCGTTGAACACGCGCGTTTTTCAGCCCCGCGCGGTCGATGTCGGCGTGAACCGCAGATGGATTCGGCGTATGCGAGTACTTCACATACACGAGCGTGCCTCCGCGGAAGTCGACGCCGAGGGGAACCGGCGATCCGGTAGTCATCCAGCGGTGGCCCATCGAAATGATGCCGGCCACGCTGAAGATCAGCGAAAAAGTAAGGAAGTACCACTTCTTCCCAAGAAAATCGATGTTTGTATCTCTGAAAAATTCCATAAGTGCCAGGTTTCATAGTTTCAATGTTTCAACGTTTCAAAGTCTTAAGGTTAAGGA
>JBAVAA010000246.1:0-6878 GCA_049585515.1 Terriglobales bacterium
GCATTAAGAGCTTGCCCCCGGCCAGGAATGCGCACCCGCCGAGAAATCTTCCGTAGAGACGCGGCTTGCCGCGTCTCGGCATTGCATCGCTGCCGGAGACGGGGCAAGCCCCGTCTCTACAAGAAGGATAGCTTGCCCCCGACTATTACCCCGCGCGTTACACTAGCCTCTGATGGCCTCCTCTGTTTCACGACTTCGCCGCTGGTTTGCCTTGGGCGTGATAGTGATGGTGGCCACTGTCGGGGGCATGTATTTCTACGCTCGGTGGAGCCTGCGCAAGGCGGTCCGTGACGTTCCCGCAAAACTTGGGCTGGATATACAGCAGACAGCAGATGGATTTTCCATCTCCAAGTCGGAGCAAGGGCGCACTCTGTTTACGGTGAGCGCGTCCAAGGCGGTGCAATTTAAACAGGGCGGGCGGGCGGAACTGCACAACGTCAAAATCGTGGTCTACGGCAAGGATTCAGGGCGGTTCGATCGGATCGCCGGGGATGATTTCGAGTACGATCCGGCATCGGGCAATGTGAGCGCGAAGGGCAGAGTGCTGATCGACCTGGAGGCGAATCCCGAAGGGATGCGGCAATCGGACCAATCGCTTCCCGAGCAAGCGAAACAGCCGATTCACCTTGAAACCAATGGGCTCGTCTTCAACAAGAATACGGGAGACGCTTCGGCCTCCGGAAAGGTTGTGTTTGAGACGCAGCAGGCATCCGGATCGGCAGTGGGCATTCAATATGTGGCGAAAACGGGGTCGATGAACCTGTTGTCCGCGGTCGCGGTCACGGCCAGCATGCCGCAACCCGTCCATCTGAATGCGGAACGTGGAACGATTTCGAAGCGGCCGCGCGAGGTCGTGTTCGACACGGTGCGGTTGACGCGGGAGCGGCAGCGGATGCAGTCCGACCATGCAACGTTCTTTCTGCGCGACGACAATACGGTGGACCACATTCTGGCCGAAGGCGATGTGGAGACGGAACTTCAGGGCCGGCCATCGACTAACTCGAAAACGCTTAACTCAGACACCCACGAGCGTTCGGACCGTGCCGAACTGTTTTTGACCGGCACGCGAAACTTTCTTACTACGGCCGTGCTGAGCGGCCATGTGCGCATCAGCGGCGGAGACGCGGCAAGCCGCGTCTCTACCGGAATGCAAGGGCGGGGAATGGAAGCACCGGGAATGCCTGCTGAAGCTGACGCGGGACGGGTGACGCTGCACTTTGGCGCGGAGCAGATACTAAAGACCGTTCATGCCGAAGATGGCGTGCGGCTGACGCAGGAGCCAGCGGGACGGGCGGGGACGCCCGTCACTCCACTCTTGGGCGCTCCTTCAGCTAAAGATGCGCAGGAAGTTGAGATGACCGCTCCGGTGATGGACTTTATCGTGAAGGATGGCCGTTTGCTGGAACGTGCCGAGACGGCGGGTCCTCCGCAGATTGTGATCAGTCAGCCGGACGCGAATCAGAAGACGGTGGTCACGGCGGCGAAGTTTACGGCGAAGTTCACGGAGAAGAATCGGCTGGCCACGCTACATGGGGAACCGGACGCAAAGATAGTCAGCGGAATCCTCGACGTGAGCAAGGCCGGCGCGACTAAAGGCGGAACGAATAGCGCGACGGGACCGACTGATCGGGTATCGACGAGCAAAATGCTCGACGTTGTTTTCCTTCCCGAGGGCGGGGTGCGGTCGATTACGCAGTCGGGCGGCCTTACCTACGTCGATGGCGCGCAAAAAGCGTGGGCTGAACGGGGCGACTACACTGCCTCCGACCAAATGCTGGTGCTGAGCGGATCGCCGCGAGTGGCGGACGCGGGCATGACGACAACGGCGCAGACGATACGCATGAATCGGACGACCGGCGACGCGATAGCCGAGGGGAACGTCAAAAGCACATATTCCGACCTGAAGCCGCAATCGGACGGCGGCATGCTCGCCTCCTCCGATCCGATCCACGTGACGAGCCGCAGCATGACGGCGCATCGTTCACCGGCAGTTGCGCTTTACACCGGCAATGCCCGATTGTGGCAAAACGCGAATGTGGTTGAGGCTCCTGTGCTGCAGTTTGACCGCGAGCATCGGTCACTCGTTGCTCATGGAATGGGGCAGGAAAACGAGGGTGCAGAGCTTCAACCTGTGGCGGGGCATAGCCCCGCTACCGCACAGACTGGGCCTATGGCTACGGCTCAACCGGTTTCTACGGTGCTGGTTCAGGTCGATAAGACGGGAAAGGTGACTCCAGTCCACATCACCTCCGCGCGATTGAATTATGTCGATGAGGAAAGGAGAATTTTTCTGGATGGCGGGGTGACTGCCAAGGGTCCCGACCTGACGATGACTGGCCAACAAATGACGGTGGTCCTGTTGCCGCGGAATCAGTCGCGGACGCAATCTGGGACGGAAACGCCAGGACAGGTGGAGCGGATCGTCGCTCAAGGCAATATCATAATCACGCAACCGACGCGTCATGCGATAGGCGACCGGTTGGTGTATACGGCGGCCGATGACAAATTTGTTCTGACGGGCGGGTCGTCGACCGGATCGTCGACTGGACCTCCTAGCATTTTTGATGCCGAACGGGGCCAAATTACGGGCGATTCGTTGACTTTCTTTAGGCACGATGATAGGGTGCTCGTGGAAGGAAGAGAAACGTCCCCGACGGTTACTCGGACGCAAGTGGCACGATAAATGCATACGCTGGCCACCGACGAGATTGGCAAGTCCTATCGTGGCCGACGCGTAGTAAATGGGGTTAGCCTTCAGGTTCTGCAGGGCGAGGTTGTGGGCTTGCTGGGACCGAATGGCGCCGGAAAAACCACTTCCTTCTATGCGATTGTAGGTCTGGTTCCTCCCGACACCGGCAGAGTGCTGTACGACGACGAAGATATCACTAGCGTTCCCATGTATTTGCGAGCGCGCCAGTACGGCATCAGCTATCTCCCTCAGGAAGCTTCGGTTTTCCGGAAACTAACGGTCGAGGAAAACATTCTGGCCGTGCTTGAGGTCCAGCCTATTTCCTGGCATGAACGCCGGGAACGGGCGGAGAAACTGATTGACCAGTTGGGACTGGAGCATATCCGTCAGAATCGAGGCTATGCGTTGTCGGGCGGGGAGCGGCGGCGAGTCGAGATCGCGCGGTCACTCTGCATCAGCCCCACGTTCATACTGCTGGACGAGCCCTTTTCGGGGATCGACCCGATTGCGGTTTTGGATTTGCAGAAGATAATCTCCGACTTGCGGGCCAGCGGCATCGGAATACTGATCACGGATCACAACGTCCGCGAGACCTTGTCGGTGACGGATAGGGCCTACATCATCAATGAGGGACGCATCTTCCGCTCGGGTACGCCGGAGGAGTTGGGCAGCGATCCGGAAGTACGGCGCGTTTATTTGGGGGAAAGCTTTTCACTTGTATAAGTTCTCAGTAGCCAGTTCTCAGTTCTCAGTCAACCCCCGCCCTCCTGGGCACTGAGAACTGAGAGCTGAGAGCTGGTTTTAGTTACCAAGGCGTGGACACATTGTCCTTTCGTGCCCACCAGATTTCGCTAACGGCATGAGAAGCTAAATTTTCGGAACTATGGAATCGAAGCGGCCGGTTTTTTGACTGAGAACCGGGAACTGATAACTGGTTGTAGGGAGAGATGGTGCTTCTTCAGCACAAACTGAACGTCAAGCTATCCCAGCGGCAGATTCTGACGCCGGGACTCGTGCAGATGGTGTCCGTACTCGCGCTGAACAAGCTCGAGCTTAAGGACATGATCAATGCCGAGATGGTCGAGAATCCGGTGCTTGAAGAGCTTGAGGATTCCGTCCCTTTGCTTGACGATGTCGGACGCCAGGAAGAAGAACGCGACCGGCTGGCGGCCAAGGCAACCACCCCCGAAGAGAGCGCTCCTACCATTGCGGACGAGAAGAAAGAACCGTTCGAGGAAATCGATTTTGGCTCGTTTTTCAAGGATTATCTCGATCCCGGCTATCGCAGTTCGGGTGAAATGGAAGAGATCGAAAAGCCGTCGTTCGAAAACTTCCTCTCGAAGCCGGGGAACCTGAGCGACCACCTGCTCTGGCAACTGGGGGCAATTTCGGTGCGGCCGCCGGTGCATCAGGCGGCGGAACTGATCATTGGGAACCTGAACGAAGAAGGCTATCTGATTGCCACTGATGAAGAGCTGTTGGGAATCGCTCCGGTCGCGGCTCCCGAGGCCGATGTGGAAGCGGCGGCGAAGATCATCGACGAAGCGGAGGCCCTGGGACTGGCGGTTGCGGAGGCGCCCGATCGAACTTTGGAGGCCGACGGATTGGATCTCGATGGGTCAGACCTTACGGAAGAAAGTTTTGCTGGGGTGGAAACCGCCCCTTCGTCGTCGACAACAGAAGATGCCGCAGTTGTATTCAGCGGGGACGGCGGGTCGCCTCTTGCTGGCGGGGCAGAACCCAGCCACCGCACAAACCTGGCACAGAATGTCTCGGCGGATACTCAAGCGGACACCTCGAGCGCAATCCTGACGACCGGGGTTCCGGCAGCCGATTCGAAGGTGAGCCACGGAAATACCGCTACCGCAACTGCGCCAGCCCGTATTCCCGCCGTAACCTTCACGGTCGCCGACCTGCACGAAGCGCTGGAAGTTGTGCGCCAGTTCGATCCGCAAGGCATCGCCTGTCGCGACCTGCGCGAATGTCTGCTCTATCAACTGCGCTACCATCTTGCGCAGTTGCACCTGCACCCCAATGGCAGCGGCCTGACCGAGCAGGTCATTCAAAACGCGATTGCGGTCGTGGATCAGCATCTAAGAGCGGTGACGTTGAAGCAGTTCAAGGAAATTGCGCGCGCCATCGCCCGTCCGGTAGAAGCAGTGCAGGCGGCGCTCGATTATGTCCGAACGCTCGACCCACGGCCCGGCCTCCGCTACAACAAAGTTCCCGCACGTCTGATTGAGCCCGATGTTGCTTTTGTGAAGCATGGCGACGAGTGGCTGGTCATCATGAACGATGAGGACATGCCGCAGTTACGCCTGAATCCGGCTTATAAGCGTTTGATGACTCGCGACGGCAATGACCGCGATACGCGTAATTACGTCAAAGATCGTTACAAGTCGGCCATCCAGCTGATCAAGAATATCGAACAACGCAAGCAGACGATCGCCAAGGTCTGCTACTCCATTGTGGCCCGTCAGGGGGACTTTCTCGAACGCGGAATCGATCAACTGAAGCCGATGATGATCAAGGAAGTGGCGGAAGAAATCGGGGTGCATCCTTCGACCGTCAGCCGCGCGGTCTCCAATAAGTATGTCCACACACCCCAGGGAGTGTTCGAATTACGGTATTTCTTCTCCGAGAGCGTGCAGGGGCCGGAGGGCGGCGGCACTTCGCTGCTGATCCTGAAACGCCGCGTCAAGAAGCTTATCGAAGAAGAAGATCCCAGCCGGCCACTGACCGACGAACAGATTACCCGCATTCTGCAATCGCAAGGCATCCAAGTAACCCGCCGCACCGTTGCCAAGTACCGGGAAGATATGAAAATTCCGAGCACGCATCAGCGAAGAGTAAAGAAATAATTGCAGAGGTTGGAGGTCAGATTGAAGAGGTGAACCCAACGTGGTTTTCCCTTCTGCAATCTGACCTCTTACCTCTGACCTTGTTCCCCAAGAGGGCGCTCAATGAACGTGGAATATACAGCGCGGAAATACAAAATCACTCCCACCGTCCGCAAGGAAGTTGAGACCGGACTTAATAAGATCCGCAAAATTTTGGGCGACCAGTTCGAGACCAAGGTGACTCTAACCGTGGAAAAGCGGCGGCACAAGGTCGAAATCACGATCGATCCGCCCAACGGGCCGATTATTGGACTCGCCCAGACCGATGACATGCTGTCGGCTATTAACGAGGCTCTTGACCACCTGCAGAAGCAGGCGCTCAAACATAAAACGAAGTGGCTGAGCAAAAAGCGCAAGGCGGGCAAGAAGTTCAATGGGCAATCGGGGGAAGACAACCTGGTGGCGGCGCTTGGGCTGGAGGAGAGTGCCACGGTCTCTGTTTTGGTCCATAAATTTCCGTCGGTGGCCCGGACCACCGAAGTGCATCTGGTGCATGCCAGGGACTCGGTGGCGCTTCGGCCAATGACTTTGGAGGAAGCGATCAAAGAAGCGCACTTCCGCGACAAGGATGTCTTCGTATTCCGCGATCCCCAGGGTGTGTTGATGGTGCTGCACCGGACGCGCGACGGCAAGATGGAGTTGATCGAAGCACCGTAGGGCAGCCATCAGCCATCAGCCATCAGTCATCAGTTACACCCTTCCGAACAGAATCATCCGGGCTAGCGAGAGAGGTTTTCCTGATGGCTGAAAGCTGATGGCTGACGGCTGTTCTTATACGCTGCTGGTCGCTTCCTGCGCCCACTGCATGGCTTGCCACCAGGTCGAGGCGACTTCCGCATCGGACAGTCTTAGTTGAATGGCGAGGGCACTGGATTGCGCCCACTCGCCCGATTCCTGAGCCAGCATGAGCTGGTAGAGAGGCCTAAGGCTGCTCTTCTGGCCGAGCAACGCCGCTTTGATTTCGCTTTCCACGGGCAATTGTTTCATAAGCGCGTCCATGGGGACTTCCAGCACGGCGTCCATGATGGAGAGCAGACCCATCAGAAACAAATCGGAGTTCGATTGCAGCCGGTTGGAGAGCAATTCGCAAAAGCGCGCGCGAACCAGTCCCATCAGCACCAGTTCGCTGCACTTCTGCTCGGCCGCGCCGACGGCCACGATGAGCCGGATCCAGCGCCGCATTTCCCGTTCTCCCAGAACGGCGATGGCATGGCGTATCGACTTGATTTCGAGGGCGAATCCAAAGAGTGGGGAGTTCAGGTAGCGAAGCAAGCGGTAACAAATCGAAG